>JANLOU010000017.1:0-2116 GCA_031366735.1 Candidatus Eiseniibacteriota bacterium | reverse complement strand
GCGGTCCCGCTTGTGTGCGGGAAGTAGACGATGATGTCGAGATCGTAGGACGCCCGAATCATCGTGTCCGCACGCGGACATCCGAGGGTGGAGCCTGCTGAGCTTGAAGAACTTGTTGAAGGTATTGGTGACTCATTCAGGTAGCCTGCGCGAAACTGCGGTGGCTGACAATGCCCTCGCGAATCGGGTGGCTACCACGAGAAGGCAGAACAACCGTGGTTCCTCTTGGTCTCCGCTTTAACGACTCGGCCCGTCCCCATAGAGTGAGCGGTCAAGAAGGCCGATAACTGCGACATGCCCATCTTCTGCTGAATTGCCCGCATCTGCGCGGCCGTTTCAATCGCCATCTGCGCTTGCGCCGCCCCGGCTGCCGCGGGCGAGGACCCCTGGCGCGCGCTGGCCACGAGAATCATGGCCACAGGCCGCGCGGACAGCTCGGCAGTTCTCGTGCTGTTCGACGAGGACCTCTTGGAAGGGCTGCGTGCGCGACTCCCGCGAACATTCACGGTCGTGCCCTTCAGGCACCCCGACCTCACGAGCGACGATGCGTTCGTGCCCGCACAATTGGGACAGATGTATCGAGAAGCATCAGCTTCGACGCAGAACTTTACTGATGTGTGGGTCGTCGGCCGAGTCTCACGCTCGACAGGGCGATCCCGATCGACACGGTTCGCCGACATGGCGGCATCGTTGAACCGAAGCCGCGTGCTTCGCGACAGCGTCAGGACCCCTCTAGGCACGGTGACATTCACTCGATGGGTGAATCGCCCGGGAGGTTTGGCCCAGCGTACGGAGACGCGTCGGGCGCTGGCCCAGGCTGACAGCATCTTGGCGCGCGGCATTCCGAAGCCAACCCCGATCACACGGCCGTTCACACGGAGCGACGTGCAGATCAACCGCGATACCCTGTCGTACTTTGTCGCGAGGCTCGCCGACACATCGTTCTACTCAATCGGGGGATGCGACGAAGTCGAACGCGTTTTCTGGGACGCATCAGAAGGGCTCGGAAGATTGGGGCCTGGCGTCGTTCCGGTGCTTGTTCAGCGCATTGGAGACCCGAACCCGTTTGTGCGCGAGCGGGTCCAGGAAGCTCTTCTCTATGCGACGCAAGACGACCGCATCTTGGCGCGAACCGGCGGCGAGTACGTGAAGTTCTACGACCAGCCCTCGCGCACGCCCCGGGACATCGTGGAAGCGTGGTGGGCGAAGTTCGGTCACTTCTGGACGCCTGCGGACAGCACTCGCTGACCTGATCGGTTCAAGCCGTGCTCGAGGAGCGCAGCCAGTTCCGCGAGGTCTCCTCTTGGTCTCCTGTTCAACGTCCTCTTCCGTTGGGATTGGGAAGCTTCGGAAGCGCAACCAACGCGGGGCTAGGGCCTGTGAGGCGACATCCCCGACATCGCGGGGCGGGTCGGTGTATTGAAAATCCAGTCGAGCTGGAGTGGCGAGACGGCGGCAGCTACTTGAGCAAGATCATGCGCTGGACCAGTGTTCTTCCCACGATTCGCATCTGGGCAAAGTAGACGCCGGCAGGATCCGAGGCGTGTCGCTGCCAGATGACCGAACCCCGGCCCGCGGGCGCCTGACCGTCCATCAGGGTGGCCACGACGCGGCCGGAGATGTCATGCACCGTGATCACCACGTGGCCTGCCTCGGGAACAGCGAAACGGAACTCGGCGGCACCGCGTGGAGGGTTGCTGCCCACAAGCGCGAACGCGGCCACCCCGAGGGGAGCGTCGCCGACTGCCAACACCACAGGCACAGCAATGCCTTCGAAACCGGGATTATCGTGCGGAGCGCCGCAGATGAATGAACACCCGGGTCCCGTGTAGACCCCGCCAGCGGCGACCGCCATCCACGGCACGCTGGTCGGCATCGCTGCGTCGGAACTGCTCACGTGAAAGCCGCTCAATGTCTGTCCCGGGACGATCGTAGTGCTGCCGGAGGGACTGGTGATCCACAGGTTGTTGTAATTGGTATTGGAACCGCCGTAACCGCCCGGGTTGTATCCATTCACCGCATTGGGGTCCCAGCCCGTAGGTGAGGCAGGAATATTGTGTTGTGATGAGACCACGCCAAACAGATATAGAGTGTTCGTGCCCCCAAGATTGTCACT
>JANLOU010000618.1:0-6950 GCA_031366735.1 Candidatus Eiseniibacteriota bacterium | reverse complement strand
AGTACCAGAAGTTCCGCGTGCCCGGCTCATCCACGAGCGCACTGCCGCTCGTGACCACGCCGGCGAGCGCCCAACCGGCGGGAGGATAGGATCCCGGCAGCGACGGCGCCGCGCCGCCTGCGTCATCGTATTCCGGATAGTTCCCGAAACCCTTGCGGTAGACCCGCACCGAGGCGCCCGAGGGCGTCGAAGGCCACGAGACGGTGATCTTGGTGTTCCCGGGTGCCACGGGAGTGATATTCCCGGTGAGTAGCTGCGCCGCCGTCAGCCCAGTGATCGCGCTCGGGGCGGCGTTCTGGATGGTGACCGATGCTGGAGTACCCGCGGAGCCCGCGACCGCGGCATTCGCGCAATCACGCAGCACGACACTGGTGATGGTCACGGTGCCGGTGCCGCTTGGCAGGAGACTGCCCACATGCAGCGTGAACAGGTCGCCGTTCACAGCCGTTGCGCCGCACGGCAGGCCGAGGATGGCGCCGTCGATCGTGTAGGCCCCGCCACCCAGGCTCTGGACTTCGAAGTGGGTCGAGTTCACGTTGCTCAGATAGTCACCCTCAGTCGCCGAGCAGAGCGTGAGGCCGCCCGAGAGTTGCACGTTGATGCTGTAAGCCCGCAGACCATCCGACGAGGTGCGGGTGATCCGCACGGGCACATCGACGCAGCTGTTCGCCGGCGTGATGCACACGAGCGGAGCCGATGGCGTCACCGCATTGTCGGGGCCGGGCTGGAAACCGCAGCCAGGCTGCAGGTCGGCTCCGCTGACCAACCATGGTGAGGTCGAGACCGCACCCGAGACCGGGTTGGCGCCGCCCACTCCAGGACCGCCCGCGTTCCCCCACCAGTTCAAGAGTGCGGAGTGCGAGCCCACGCCGCCGTAGTAGCCGGCGGTGAGATTGCTCGCGACGGCATTGTGGTTGGCGTCCATCACGGCACCCCCCGAACCGTCCACGAGAATGCCATAGGCCCAACCGTTGATATCGAGATGACGCGCGGTCACATTGAGGCCGCCACCTTCGGAGTACACCTCAAGCCCCTCGGAGGGGGACGCATTCGGCCCCGTCATGCATCCACCATCCAACAGGATGTTGAGCATCGTCGAGGAGGCGTTCCGGCGGGCAGTGGTGGCCGAGAAGCCCGCTTCATCCATGGGTTGCGGCGCAGGCCGATTCGCCGCTGGGCTGGTTGCACCGCTCGATGTGGCATTCGCGGCCAGTGTCGCCGAGCTGTTGTAGGTCGCAACGCCCCAGACGCCGAGCCCGTACACGGCTGGCATACTTGTGCTCGTGTTGAGCATGCTGCCGCTCGCGTCGATGTAATAGGTGCCGACCTGGCAGCCCGACAGCGTGCCGCCGGAGACATCGACCGTGCCCGGTCCGTAGAACAACTGACCACATGCGATGACGCTCAGCCCGGTGTACCCAATCGCGGAAATGTTGCAGTTGGTCACGGTGCCGCTCGCGCCGCCCGAGATCTGGATGCCATTCTGCGCCGTCAGCGCGGTCGCTCCCTGACCGGTGACCGAGCAGTCATGCATATTGACCACATAGCCGGTCCCCGTGAACACTGTGCCGTTCTTCTGGTAATCCGAGATCGTCGTGTTGCCCACCTCGAGGGTGTACGCGCTGCTGTTGGTTCCGCCGAACAACCCGACGCCGGCCTGATTGCCACTGAACGGGTTATCCCGCACGCGCACGATACTGCAGTCCAGTACCTTGCCACCCGCGTTCCAGAAGCCCACGCCCTGAAGCCGGTAGTTCGCGTTGCCCACGCCCGCTCCATCGACCCTCAGGTTCCGCACGCGCACATCGCTCGCGTTCTGCACGAACACCACAGGGAAGTTCGGACCACTCGTGGTGAAAGAGGAGGTGAGGGTGGGTGGTGCCTGGATCGTGGTGAGCGCGCTGCCGGCGCCCTGGATTGTCACATTCTTGCCGTTGACCACGACCTGCTCGACATAGTTCCCGGCCGCCACGCTGACCGTTCCGCCCGCAAGCGTGTTGCCCACGCCCGAGCTGACACTCTGGTAGGGCGCGGCGGCGCTGCCGAATCCATTCGGTAGCGCCGAGGCGTTGACGAAGGCCGTCGCGCGACCGCTCGGACCACCCGAGAACTGATCGGAGATGTAGGCGTTGCCGTTACTGCTGCTCAGGGCGAGCAGGTTGGGGTAGTCCGCGGGAAGGCAGGTCGAGAGCAGCGCGATCTCGGCGCCCTGATTCTCGGGCGGACCCCAGGTGTTGCCGCTGAAGATCAGCTTCGCGCCGGCCACGACCCAGCCGCGGGTCGCAGAGACATTGTTGTTGAGGATGCTCCCCACGGTGAAGCCCACGTTGGCATCGATGTAGGCGGGCTGACGCAGGTGATGGATGGTATTTCCCTGGATGAGCAGACCGGTGTGGCCGGGCGAGATCACCATGGCACGACTCACGATCCCGTTGGAGCTCCAAGGACTGCCGGGATCGGGGCCGAAGATCACATTGTCACGCACCGTGACATTGTTCGCATTGATCCAGATGAGTTCGTGCAGACCCGTGACGTCCGTCTTCTGGAGGGTGAAGTCGCGCAGGATCGTGCCGTTGCTCGGAATATGGAACGCGTTTCCGACCGCTTGGGCCACTTGGAGTGTGGTGCTGCCGCTTCCCGAACCCTGGATTGTGAGGTTTGCGACGGTCACATGGATCGTGGTGCCGATCACATAGGTTCCAGCAGCAACGAGGATCACGTCGCCCGGCGAGGCCACATTGATGGCTGACTGGATATCCGGCTGTCCGCTGGGGACATTGATCGTGGCGGCGAATGCCGCGGATGCGAGCAACGACGCGGACAGCACCGCTGCAGCGAAGAGTGTGCGTGGATGCTTCATGGCGAAATCTCCTCAGTAGGTTTCCCGGGTGCCGGTGGGGGGCCACGGCAGACGCGGGGCGGGCCAAAACGCCGAGGACCGGCGCAGGGAACAGGAACAGCGGAATCCAACGCGAACGCCACGCTGTCCGAAGCCATGGGCTTCGGGGGGGGGCAGGGGAGGCCTCCGGTTGCACATGGAGGTCTGCCGGGCCCTGAGGGCTCAGGACACGACGCAGACACTCGGGTGAGTGATCCACTCTCGATGTCCACGCGGGGGCATGGTCGGGGGGGCGATCCGAATCGGCGGAGGAACACGATTCGGACGGCTACTCGGGGCAGGACCGATGCCGAATACTAAACGACGCTCCCACGAAAGGTACAGTGATTTCTACTGGATCGTGTCGGGAAATATCCGGTGCCCGGCTCCCCTTCCGTTCTGTGGCGCTGCTCGAGGTGGCGGAAGCCCGACGGCACCCATGCACGGCCCGGGGAGTTGCGGCAGGTGGGAACGGATGCGAGACTCCACCGCCCGCGGTTCACCAAACGCATCGCGCCTGGTCGGCGCGCAACCGGAAGGCATTGTTCCACACCCCATGTCGCTGCCCCCGTTCGTCCCCGACCTCGACAACCCGCGCGAACGGGATCGACACGGTCCGCTGCTGCGCCAGGCGCTGACCATCCGCGCCACGGAGCGGCGATTACTCGAGTTGTTCTCCGAGGGACGGTTGTTCGGCACGGTCCACACCTGTATCGGCCAGGAGTTCACGGGCCCGGCGGTGATGGCGCATCTGCAAGAGCGCGATACGGTGTTCTCGAACCATCGGTGTCATGGCCACTTCCTCGCCTACTGCGATCATGTCGACGGCTTGATTGCCGAGATCATGGGCAAGTCCACCGGCGTCTGTGGCGGCATCGGCGGAAGTCAGCACCTGCATCACAAGCGGTTCTACTCCAACGGAGTGCAGGGCGGAATCATGCCGGTGGCCACGGGCTTGGCGTTGGCACACCAGCGTGACGGCGCCGGCGCGATCTCGGTGGTTTTCGTGGGCGACGGGACGCTGGGGGAAGGGGTGCTGTACGAGAGCCTCAATCTGGCCTCGCGCTGGGACCTGCCGCTGTTGGTCGTGCTCGAGAACAATCGATATGCGCAGTCCACGCCGGCGAGCCAGACCTTGGCGGGCGAGATCGAGGCTCGCGCGCACGCGTTCGGGATCGAGACCACGCGTAGTTCCACCTGGCAGTGGGACCAACTGGTCCAACAGATGGGGGAGAGCGTCGCGCGGGTGCGTGGCTCGGGACGCCCGCACTTCCATGTCGTCGACACCTATCGGCTGATGGCGCACTCCAAGGGCGATGATGACCGGCCGGTCGAGGAGGTCGCCGGATTCGATCGACTCGATCCCCTGACGCAGGTGCTCGAGCGCTACGGGGATCATGCGTGGCTGCGCGAGACGCTCGGCGCAATCGACGCGCGCGTCGCGCACGCGGTGGCTCAGGCCGACGCCGCGCCGTTTCAGCGGCTCGAGCCGCAGCCCAAGCCGCGACTGCAGCGACAGTGGCAGCCCGCGGTGTTTCCCCGCGAGCGCGTGGTGGCGGCCATCCGCGGCGAACTCGATGCCCTCTTGGCGCGCGACCCACGCGCGATCGTGTTTGGCGAGGATGTGGAGTCCCCTTACGGCGGTGCATTCAAGGTGACCGCCGGGCTGAGCGAGTCCCACCCGGGGCGTGTGCGCAATACCCCGATCAGTGAAGCGGCGATCCTGGGGCTGGGCAGCGGGCTGGCGTTGGGGGGCTACCACCCGGTGGCCGAGATCATGTTCGGCGACTTCCTCACGCTGGCCACCGACCAATGGGTGAACCACGCCGCCAAGTTCTCGGGCATGTACAACGGACAGGTGCAGGTGCCGCTCGTGGTGCGCACTCCGATGGGTGGGCATCGGGGTTATGGCCCAACGCACAGCCAGAGCCTTGAACGACTGTTCCTCGGGCACCCCGGCACACGCGTTCTGGCGTTGCATCACCGCGCCAACCCCGCGCGCGTCTACCGCGCGCTGTTCGATGCTCCGCCCGAACCGACACTGGTGATCGAGAACAAACTTCTCTATGGCGTGTACTGCGAGCCCACGCCTCCGGCCGGGTTCCAGTTGATCGAAAGCGACGATGCATTCCCGATGAGTCGATTGCGCCCCGACGCAACGGCGGATGTGACGCTGTTGGCGATCGGCGGCATCTCGGTCGAGGCCGAGCGAGCGCAGGCGATCCTGTTCGAGGAGCATGAAGTGCTGGTGGACCTGTTCCTGCCCACGGCGCTCTACCCCTTCGACGCGGGCGTGCTCGAGGAGAGTCTGGCCGTAACGGGTCGACTTGTGGTGGCCGAGGAAGGCCAGGGTTTCGCGAGTCTCTCCAGCGAGATCCTCGCGCAGGTGGCCGAGCGGTCGAATCCCGAGCGGGTGGTCTGCGCTCGGGTGCATGCTGTGCCGCGACCGATTCCTTCGGCGCGTCCGCTCGAGGCGCAGTGCCTGCCGGATGCCGCCACGATCGTCGAACGAGTCCTGGAGGTGCTTCGTGGCTGACCCGCATGATGTGCTCGTGCCCCGCGAGACCGTGAACGACGACATCGTGACGCTGGTGCGCTGGCATGCTGACTCAGGCCAGGCGGTGCGCGCGGGCGCGATTCTCTTTGAGATCGAGACCTCGAAGACGGTGTACACGATTGCGGCCGAGCACGATGGGCATCTCGAGATCCTGTGCGCTGCGGGCGAGGAGATCGGCGTGGGCGAACGGGCGGGGCGGTTGCATGAGACTCCGCTCCTGCACTCCGTGGGGCAGAGCGCCTCGGTGGATCCGGCCAGCGCGACGGCTGGCACGCAGGTGATCTCGCGCAAGGCGCGGCAATTGATCGAGGCGAAGGGGCTTGATCCGGCCCGCTTCGCCCACCTGTCGATCGTGCGCGAAGCGGATGTGCTCCAAGTGATCGAGGCGAAGCCGGGCCTGACGCCCGCGACCCGCTCCTCTCCTGAAAGCGCGCCTGCGGCGCCGGAATCCTCCCGGTCGTTCCTGAAGGATATGACGGTCGCCTCGAATGAGCGCGGCAAGAATATCCTGTGGCTCGCCGCCAACTATCTGTTCCGCAACTATCTGCTCGGCCTGCTCGTGCGGATTGCGCCGCGGGGAGTGATCCTGCCGCTGCACCGCTTGCGTGGGGTGAAGATCGGCAAGGGTTGCTACATCGACCCGAGTGCGATCGTCGAGACGGCGTATCCCGAGAACATCTCGCTTGGCGATGATGTCCGCATCGCTGCGGGCGCGATCATCATGACCCACATCAAGGCGCCGCATCATCTGCGCGAGTCAGGCTTGGTGCCATCGGTTCTGAAAGCGGTGGTGCTGGAGGATCACTGCTTCATCGGGGTGAACTCGGTCATCATGCCGGGCGTGCGGGTGGGCAAGGCTGCGGTCGTCGTGAGCGGAGCGGTGGTGCTGGGTGATGTGCCGCCGTACTGCATGGTCGCGGGCAACCCGGCCCAGGTCGTCAAGCGATTCGCCCGGCCGGCAGGGGAGTGAGCGTGGCCGCCATGGGCTCGGGGTTGCTCAACTCGTTCTGCGTCGACACCGAGGAGTGGTTCCATGTCTGCGCGGTCGATACGCCCTACCTGGACCCCGCCACATGGGAGAGCGCGCCTGCGCGCGTGGAACGCGATGTGGATGTGCTGTTGGGGTTGCTCGCGGAGACTGGCGCGAAGGCGACTTTCCCCACGCTCGGCTGGATCGCGCGGAAGTACCCCGCGATGGTGCGTCGCATCGCGGATGAAGGCCACGAGGTGGGCTGCCACGGTTACCACCACCGGTTGGTGTACGAGCAGACCCCCACCGAGTTCCGCGTCGAGGTCGATACCGCACGCAAGCTGTTGCAGGATGTCTCGGGGCAAGAGGTCATCACTTTTCGCGCGCCGGGCTTCTCGATCGTCCGCAGTTGTTTCTGGGCATACCCGATCCTTGCCGAGCTGGGATTCAAAGTGGATACCTCCATCGTGCCGGCCGCGCGCGACCACGGCGGTGTGGCGGGGTTGAGTCGCGATTCCTTCCGGCTCCAGACCGATTCCGGCGAG
>JANLOU010000615.1:0-10808 GCA_031366735.1 Candidatus Eiseniibacteriota bacterium | reverse complement strand
CCCATCCTGCAGCGTCACGGCGCGCGCGCAACCTGTTTCCTGGCAGCAGGCCTCATGGAGACCCGGACTGCGCCATGGTGGGATGAACTCGCGTTCATCCTCGAGCATGCCACGGTGCCCATTGCGGACGTCCTGTTCGCGGAGCAGACCACACGCATCGAGACGCACTCGCTCCAGCTTCGTCGCACGGCGCTCGCAGCGCTATTGCCGCAGCTGCGAGTGGCCCCTGCAGAGATGCGCGTTCGACTCGACCACTTGCGCAAGGCACTCGGCGTGTCCGCTGCCGCTCCTTGCGAGTTGGCGCAGTGGCCGCTCGCGAGCCGTTGGGTCGAGGCCGGGATGGAGGTGGGGGCTCACACCTTGACGCATCCCTTCCTCACCACACTGCCGCCCGAGGCGCAGGCCCATGAGATCGGGGCCAGTGCGGACCTCATCCGCGAACGGCTGGCGGCCCCCGTCACCGGGCTGGCCTATCCCGTCGGCGATCACGATGATCACACGGTCGAGGCGGCGCGCGCCTGCGGCCTGAGCTACGCGGTGACGACACAGGCCGGGGATACACGGCCCGACACAGCGCGCTACCGACTGCCCCGTCGCGCGCTATCCGAGGGCGCGTGTGTCGGGCCGACCGGACACTACTCCTCGGTCATGACGCGGGCAGAACTTGCCGGGGCTTTCGATCGGCTGCGGGGTCGTCGGCAGGAGTCGGGAACATGAGTCAACCGAGCCCCAGCACCCGGCGCATCCGCCTCCTGTTCGTCGCCGGCAACTTCGTGACCGGGGGTGCGGAGCGCCACCTGCTCGAGATGTGGCGTCGCCTCGACCGCACCCGCTTCGATGTGCGCATCGCCGTGCTCAAGAAGGAAGGGGCTTTCACGCCCGAGGTCGAAGCGCTTGGTCTGCCACTGCACGACCTCGAAGTGGGCCAACGCTTGTATGACGCAAGCGGACTGCGGGGGCTGTTGCGCTTGGTGTCCGTTGTGCGCGGGTTCCGCCCCGACATCGTCCATGGGTATCTCTTCGGCGCAAACTTGTTCGCCGCGCTCGCCGGTCGGATGTGCGGGGTCAAGGTCGTGGCTGTGGCCAAGCGCAATGTCGATGCCTTCGAGACGCCGCGCCAGATCGCAGTGCAGCGCTTGGCGCATCGACTCGCCACCCATGTCACCGCAGTCAGCGCCGAGGTCGCGCTCAGCTCGGTCGCGCTGGGTGTGCCGCGTGCGCGAGTGACGGTGATCGAGAACGGCGTCGATACCGCTCGATTCGACGGGCGCTCGAGCGACGGTGCGGGGCTGGGGCTGCCGGCACGCCCGGCAGGTGTGCCACTATTAGGTGCCGTGGGGTGCCTCGCGGCGCGAAAGGACTACGGCACGCTCTTGCGCGCGCTCGCGCTCCTGCGCGATGGGGGGCGTGACTTCCGCATGGCGATCGTCGGCGATGGGCCCGACCGAGTGATGCTCGAGGCGCTCGCCTTCGAGTTGGGCCTCGCGTCCAGGATCGCCTTCCTTGGGGAACGGGCCGATGTCGATGAGTTGCTCCCCGCGTTCGATGTGTTCACGCTCTCCTCACGCGAGGAGGGGATCCCCAACGCATTGCTCGAGGCCATGGCGGCCGCCAGGGCGTGCGTCGTGACCCGCGTCGGGGGAAACGCGGAAGTGCTTGAGGATGGGCGTACGGGTTGGTTGGTGCCGGCGCAGGACCCCGGGGCCCTTGCTGGCGCGCTCGAGGAGGCGCTGAGCCACCCCGAGGAGGCCGGGCGCCGAGCGGCTGCTGCACGGCGAGCCATGCTCGAGGAGCGCAGCATCGAGACCATGGTGCGCCGTCATGAAGAGTTCTATCGGCGCGCGTTGGGGTTCGCCGAATCGGGCCCGGCCCGCGGGGAGAGCCGATGAAGTCCGTGTTCTATGTGACCACGACCTTTCCGACCCTGGCGGCGTTCATCGAGAACGAAGTCAAGCGCCTGCACGCCCGGGGGGTCGATGTCCGTGTCCTGACCCTGCGCGGGGTGAGTACCGAATACCAGCCGGAGCACGCCGATCTCGTGGCGCTCACGCAATCCCTGGGTGCGCCCTGGGCGCCGGCCAACCTGTCGGCACTCGCGCACTGGCTTGTGCGCAAGCCACAGATCCTCATCCCGCTTACCGCGCGCGTGTTGTGGGCATCGCGGACGAGCGGCTATGCGATGGTCGGGCACTTGGCGTACCTGCCTGCCGCGGCGCGAGTCGCTTCCCTGGCCGAAGCATCGGGGTGCGAACGGATCCACGGAGTCTGGGCGCACTTTCCTGCCACGGTGGCATGGCTGGCCGCGCGCCTGACGGGTCGGCGTTTCAGCATGGCGGCGCACGCCGGCGCGGATCTCTATCGCACGCAGGCGTTCCTTGCCGAGAAAGTGCGCGAAGCCGACTTCGTCACCGCGTGTGTGCGCGGCAATGCCGACATGCTGCGCAAGTTGGCAGGAACGGGCCGTGTGGAGTGGCTCTATCACGGCACGGACCTGGCACGCTTCGGCGCCATCGAGCGCGCCCGATCGAGCGAACCCCTTTTGCTCGTGGTGGGCCGCTTGGCACAGCCCAAAGGATTCGATGATGCCATCGTTGCGCTGGGAATCCTGCACTCGCGCGGCCTGCGGCCGAAGTTGGTAGTGGTGGGCGATGGGCCCGAGCGCGCGAAACTCGAAGCCTTGGCGCAATCCCACGGCGTGGGGGCGCAAGTGGAGTTCCGCGGCGCCTTGAACCACGACGAAATCGCCCCACTCTACGCGGCGGCGTGGTTGCTGCTCGCGCCCAGCAAAGTGCTCGCCAATGGCCGCCGGGATGGTATTCCCAATGTGGTGATCGAGGCCATGGCCGTCGGCGTTCCCGTCGCGGGTACGCGCGCCGCGGGCATCGAGGAGGCGGTCATCCCCGGCCAGACGGGGACGATCAGTGATCCCAATGATCCCGAGGGCCTTGCGGATGCGATCGCGCCGCTGCTGACCGATCCTGCCGAAGTGGACCGGATGGGCGAGCTCGCCCGTCGCTCCGTGCGCGAGACATTCGACGCGGACATCAATTTCGAACGCTTGTGGGCGTTGTTCGTCGCCCACTCCGATTCCAATCAGGAGCGCTGATGCGAGTCCTGCATGTGATCGAGGCGATGCATCAGGGGGGTGCTGAAACGCTCGTGGTGGAACATGTCCGAGGAGCTGCGCCGGGTGTCGAGAGCACCGTGGTCGCGCTCAATCGGGGGGGGCCGTCGCTCGAGGCCGCGCGGGCCGCGGGTGCCGAGGCGGTGTTGCTGGCCAAGGGGGAAGCACGGCTGGCGGGCCTGCAGCGGCTTGTCGCGCTCATGCGGGAGCGGCGCATCGAAGTCGTGAACGGTCACAATCCGACCGGTGCCATGTACGCCACGCTCGCGGCGCGGATGGCGGGGGTCCCGGTGGTCGTCCGCACCGAGCACAGCATCCACTACCCCGGGCGGGGGTTCCGCTTCTATGGTCCGATCGAAGCCTTGATCACCCAGATGTCGGACCGCGTCATCTGCGTGTGCGAGGCGTCGCGTTCGAGTCACGCATCCCGGCTCGGTTTCGCCGCTCAGCGATTTGTCACGATCCTCAACGGGATCGCCGAACCGCTCATCGCACCGCGTGAGCGCGCAGCCACCCGGGCCTCCCTTGGGATCGCGCCCGATGCCCGGATGGTGTTGAATGTGGGCAGTCTCACCAAGCAGAAATCACAGGACACACTGTTGCGCGCCTTCGCTGCCATGTCGGCTCGCGTCCCGGAGGCGGTCCTCTGCATCGCGGGAGAGGGGACGCTGGAGCCGCGCTTGCGCGCCCTGCACGCCGAACTGGGCCTGGGTGAGCGGGCGCGCTTCCTGGGCCCCCGCTCCGATGTCCCCGATCTGATGGAGGCGTGCGACCTGTTCGTTCTGGCCTCCTCGCGCGAGGGGCTCTCGATCACGCTCCTCGAGGCGATGCGCGCCTCGCGCGCCGCGCTCGCCACCGAGGTCGGGGGCAATGCCGAGGCGGTGGCGGACCATGTCACGGGTCGCATCGTGCCCGTGCAGGATGTGGCCCGCATGGCGGCGGTGCTCGAGGAAATGCTGCGCGATCCCGCGCAACTGACTGCGTTCGGCGAGGCGGGACGCATCCGCTGGCAGGAGCGATTCACCGCGGAGCGGATGGTCCGCCAGACCGAAGCCCTGTACCGCGAAGCGTTGGCGCGCCGCAGTCATGTCCACTCGGGCGGTGCCGCGTGAGAGTGCTGGAGCCGCGCGGTACGCTGCGCCTGACCATCGCCGCGATCGGCGACATCGGCTTGGTGGGTTCCGCCCGGGCGCGCGCGGCCCGGGAGGGCTGGGATGCACCGTTCGAACCACTGCGTGCAGCGCTCACGGAGGCGGATCAGGCGTTCGCCAATCTGGAGTTCCCCATCGGCGAGCGTGCCTGGGTGCGCCCGGGTCGAGCGGACGAGTTCTTCCAGGACGCCGAGGTTCCCGCGGCGCTCGCGCGTGCCGGCGTGCGGATCGTCTCCCTCGCGAACAATCACATGATGGACTGCGGCGATGCAGGCCTTGTGCGCTCGCTCGAAGTCTGCCGCGCGGCGGGACTCACGCCGATCGGCGCCGGACGGGATCTGGCAGAGGCGCGGACGCCCGCACGCACGCTTGTCCGGGGAGCGCGCGTGGTCTGGCTGGCTTATGGGACCGCAGCGGATGATGCCGCGGGCGTGGATCGGGCCGGGATCGCACCGCTCGAGCCGTCGCTGGTTGCCGAGGACCTCGCGCGCTGGCGCGCCGAGGCGGATGTGCTGGTGGTGAGCGCACACTGGGGTTCCATGTATGTCGACTTCCCGCCACCGCGCGTGACCGAGGCCGCAGCGGCCCTACTCGCCGCGGGTGCCGACATCGTGATCGGGCACCATCCGCATGTGCTGCAGGGCGCGCAGCGGCGGGGCAGGGGGTTGGTCCTCTACAGTCTGGGTGATGCGGTGTTCAACTGTCGCGCGGGCGACTTCCATGCCCAGGTGGCTGTCGAGAAGCGCTTGGAGAGCGGAGTCTTCACCATCCTGGTCGCGAGCGAGGCCATGGGGCTCGAGTTCACACCGACGAAACTGGACGACGATGGCATTCCCCGTTCGCTGACCTTCGAGGAGCGCCAGGCGCCACTCGCACGATTCGCGGCATTGAGCGAAGGTCTTGCGGACGCCGCCCGCAGTTTCGCAGCGAACAGTGCGCCAACTTTGTTGCAATATGAGTTGCAGAGTCTGGGGACCTATCTGCGCCAAGGTCGCTGGGATCGTGTCTTCAAACTCCTCGGCAGCGTTCGCCCGCGGCATCTGCCGTTGCTGTGGGCAGCGGTGAGCGCTCGGGGCAAACGGCCTGCCACACGGGAGCGGTCGGGGCATACCAACAGGGAAGGGAAACGGGAATGAGCGGGACCGCTTTGGCAGCGCGCAAGTCGTTCGAGCGATTCGTGCGATGGACGATCGAGCAGGAGTACACACCCGTTCAAGAGCGGCTTCCCGCAGGTGAGTGCGAAGCGATCGCGGACTACTATAAGAACCTTCCCAGACCCGGCGACGAGGTCGCCATCCGCCGCTACCTGCGTGGCTTCTGGCGCAGCGATGCCGGTTGGACCGCGCGCTGGATCGTGGAACGCGCCGCGAGTATCGGCCGGCGCCCACGCATCCTTGATGCGGGCTCGGGATTCGGGACCTACTCCATGCTCTATTCCTCGGTCGGCGGCGATGTAGTGGGTGCTGACCTGCGTCCCGATCGCCTCGACGCTGCCGAGAAGCGTCTGGCCTTCCACCAGGAGCGCACCGGCGAGAAGCTGGCAGTGGAATACCGTCGAGCTGACCTGACGCGCGAATGGGATGGGGACTACGATCTGGTGTGGGTCTACAACGCGCTCTCCCATATCGATCCGCTCGAGGAGTTCCTCGCCCAGACCCGCAAGCATCTCACGCCAGGGGGAGTGCTGGTGATCGGCGACATCAACGGCGCGCATCCGGAGCACCTGCGGCGGCTTCAGGCGCTGCGGGGCGATGAAGTGCACAGCGAATATGTGGCGCCGGACGGCGAGCGTCACCGCTATGCGGTGGAGCGCCCGTTCCCTCCGCGCGAGATCCGCCAGATCTTCGAAGCGAACGGGCTGAAGATGGTGCACCACGAGTTGTACTGGGGCGGACTCGGCGCCCTGCCCGAGCCGCTCTATCAGATGTTCATGCAACCCTTGCAGCGACAGTGGAAGTGGGGGCACGCCCGAGCGCGTCGCCAACTGGTCGTGGCGACAGCGGCCTAGCGCGAGGGCCTCGGATCGATGCGCGTGTTGTTCGTGAGCCAATACTTTCCGCCCGAGACGGGCGCGGCGCCCGCTCGGGCGATGCACTTCTCGCGCGCGATCGTGCGTGCCGGGCACGAAGTGCGAGTGCTCACGGGTCTGCCCAATCATCCTGCCGGTGAGGTCCAGCCCGCGTACCGCGGCGTCACTCGCCGCACGGAGCGTCTGGATGGCATCACAGTGGAGCGCGTGTGGTTGCACGCCACCCCGCGCAGGACGGCGCTGACCCGGCTATGGAATCACTTGTCGTTCGCGATTTCGGCGCTCCCCGTTGCGCTGTCCGGCCCGCGACCGGATGTCGTGGTCGCGAGCACCCCACCGTTGTTCCTGGGACTCACCGCGCTTCTTGCTGCGAAGCGGTTCGGGGCGCCGCTTGTGAACGATTGCCGCGATGACTGGCCCCACGCCGCGATCGCACTGGGCGAGATGCGGCCGGGTTGGATCGCGCGCGTACTCGACGGGATCGCCCAGACGATCCAGCGTCACGCCGCACGCATCCTCGTCGTGACCCCGGGCATGCGACTCCAGTTGGCGGCACGGGGTTTCGCGGAGCGCCGTCTGGTGTTGCTCCCCAATGGCGCGGACACCGAACTGTTCCGCCCGGCCGAGCGCCCCGTGCGCTCCGCCGGGGATCCGTTCACCGTGATCTATGCGGGGACGCACGGACTGGTGCACGGCATGGATGCCTTGATCGATGCCGCCCAAGTCTTACGGAACGAACCCGTGCGGTTCCTCTTCGTGGGCGATGGGGTGGCGAAACCCGCGCTGCAACAGGCGGTCGGCGAGCGAGGGCTCACGAATTGCGAGTTCCGTCCCAGCGTTCCGCCCCTCGAGTTGGTGGCGCTGCTGCATGCGGCGGACGCGTGTGTCGCGACGACGCGCGCCGGCGCGTTCGCCGGCGAGACCATCCCCGTCAAGCTGTTCGACTATCTGGCCGTGGGCTGCCCCGTCGTGGCCGCGGTGCGCGGGGATGCAGCGCGGGTGGTCGAGGCCTCGGGCGGCGGACTGGTGGTCGAGCCCGAGGACGGCGCGGCGATCGCGGCGGCCATCCGTCGCCTGCGCGACGAGGTCGGCCTGTGCGCTCGGCTGGCGTCGTCGGGTCCGGGGTTCATCGCCCGCGAACATTCGCGCGTGGCCCTGGGGGAGCGGTGGGTCCAGCTGCTGAGCGAGGTCCGACTCGAACGCCACGGACGCGATGTCGCAGCGCGTCCCGATGGGGTGCACGCGATCTGGCAGCGCACGCTCGATGTGTTGTTGTCACTCGCGGCGCTCATCGTCTTCGCGCCCGTACTCCTGATCATCGCACTGGCGATTTCCTTGGATTCGCGCGGGCCGGTGTTGTTCCGCCAACGCCGCAGCGGGCGTGGTTCCTCGGAGTTCGTGTTGCTCAAGTTCCGCAGCATGGCGCAAGGGACGCCGGATCTGGCGACGCACCTGGTGGACCCCAGCCAGGTGCGGATCACGCGCGTGGGCGCGTTCCTGCGCCGCACCAGCCTCGACGAGTTGCCGCAGCTCTGGAATATCCTACGGGGCGATATGACGCTGGTCGGACCGAGGCCGGCCCTTTACAACCAGTACGATCTCATCACGCTGCGCCAACAGGCTGGCGTCGATGCCCTGAAGCCCGGGTTGACCGGCTGGGCGCAGGTCAATGGTCGCGATGAGATTCCGATGGAGCAGAAGGTGGCGTTCGACCGGGAATATCTGGAGCGACTCTCACCCGGGTTCGACTTGCTGATCCTGTGGCGAACCGCGACCACGCTGTTCACCATGCGTGGGGTCCGGTGAGCCGCGCGTCAGGGGAGCCGGGCGCGTCCCCGATCGCCGCGCACTTCGGCCGGCAGCAGGTGTACGGTTGGGCGCAGGCTGTCGTGTTGCTGGGGCTGTTCGCACTGGTCCACCACCGCACACTCAGCGGGTTGTGGGGGATCTGGACCACGAACGACAATTATTCCCATGGCCCGCTCGTACCGCTGACGGCCGCAGCGCTGGTGGTCATGCGGTGGCGGAAGTTCCAGGTGCTCCCACTCTCGTCCGATGCGCGCGGCCTGCTCTTGATCGGGCTTTCGTGCCTGATGCAAGTGGTGGGCATCCGCGCGGATCTGTTCGCGTTGCAGTGCTGGTCCATCCTGCCGCTGTTGTTCGGGGCGAGTCTCACCTTCCTCGGGCGGGCCCGCACGCACATGCTGACCTTCCCGATCGCTTACCTCGCATTCATGCTCACCTTCCCGCCGGTGGTCATGAACCAGTTGAGCTATGCGTTGAAGGAGGTGGCCATGGCCGGCGCGACCCGCGGCGCGGAATGGTTGGGTGTGACACTGCACCGGTCCGGCATGTCGATCTATCTGGTTAGCGGCGAGCTCCGCGTCGAGAACCCGTGCAGCGGCTTACGCTCGCTGCTCGCACTGCTCGCCACCGCAACGTTGTTCGCCTACTTCCAGCCCGGCGGGTTGGGTCGGCGGGCCGCCATGATGCTGGGCGCGATTCCCATCGCCATCCTGGGTAATGCGTCCCGGCTCCTGCTGCTCATCGTCGCGGCGCATTATCGCAGCGTCGAGTGGGCGACCGGGGCCTTCCACGATGTGACCGGCTACGCGCTGTACGCCGTGGCGCTGGCGTCGCTGCTCCTGCTGCGAAGCATGCTGAGCCCGCGGCGCGCCGTCACGGCCCCTGCGCTCGAACAGGTCCGCGGGGCGTCGACATGAAGCGCTTTCTCGCCACCGTCCTCATGCTCGCGGCCACCGCTGCGGTGGTGTGGCTCAACCCCCCCGAGAATCTCGCGCTGGGGCGTGGCGTGTTGCAGGCGGTGCCGCCGACATTCGGGCCCTGGAGCGGGACGGACTACAGCTTCGAGGATGCCGTGATCGACGAATTGAAGGCGGACGACATCCTCATCCGCCGCTACGAGCGGGATGGCCAGACCGTCTGGCTCTGCGTGGTGTACCACCAGAACAAGCGCTACGGCGCACACGACCCGCAGCTATGCTACGACTCGCAGGGGTTCGTGATCGAATCCGAGGGACACGCACGCGTGGACGACGGCACGCGCGACGGCCTGCAAGTGAATACTTTCGTCGCCGAGCGGCAAAAACAGAAGCGCGTGGTCTGGTACTGGTGGAGCACCGAAGGGCTGAGCACGGCGGATGTCCGTGCCTTCCGCAGTCGCATGGCCGTGACGGGGGCGCTCGACAACCGATCCTGGGGCGCATTCGTCCGCGTCGAGACGGTGGCGGGCGACGGCGATATGGCAGCCGCTTCGGCACGCGTCGCCGAGTTCTCCGAGCGCGTCGCGCGCGAGATGCCGGGCGTGTTCGCCGCGGCGGTGAAGCAGGGAGGGGTCGCGCGATGAATCTGTTCGAGCAGGTCGCACTGGGTTGGCAGTGCCTGTGGCACACCCGGCGGGAGTTGCTGCGCCCCGAACTGTGGGGCCCGTGGCTGGTGGTCTTGCTGGCCCAGTCCAGCGTGATCGGCGTGCTGGTCTTTGCGGCGCATCCGGCCTTCTCGTGGTTCATGGCGCCGTTGCTGCGCGCGGTGACGCACGACGATGTGCTGAGATTCCCGGAGCTGCTCCGGCGCCTGCCGGGGCTCGCGGGGCAGGTTGCGGTCGGCTTGGGGCTGGTGTTGGGTTCGCTCATCTCGGGGGTCGCCACGCGGCAGTTCGCGGATCGCTTCCGCGGGGTGCAGGTGCGCGCGGGCGTGGCGTGGAACGAGGTGCTTCCCCGGTGGCCGGCCCTGCTCGTGGCCGCGTTGCCCGTGGCACTGGTGGGCTGGGCGGTGCAGGTGTTGCCCGGAGCGATCGCGGGTGTGCGCATGTCCTCGCTCTCGCGCCGACTGTTCCCGGAGGTGCTCGCAGGGCTCGGTCTGGTGCTCACGGCACTATTGCTGTACACGACCGCGTTGGTGGTGATCGAACGCCGCGGCGCGTTCGCCGCGCTGCGCGAAGTGCCGGGCACATGGGCGCGCGGGTTCGTGCCAGCACTCATCGTCGTGGCGTTGGTCTCCCTGTTGCGGATGCCGTTCGATCGATTGGCGCTCGCGAGCGCGCTGATCGTGGATCGAGGGATTCCCGAACTGGCGGTGGTGTTGGCCTTGGTGCAGGCGGGAATGGGGGCGCTGGTGGGGTTCCTGCTCACCGGTTCGGCCACACTTCTGTACCTGAGCGCCGTCGCGTCGCGCGAGGTGGTTGTGCGGTTATGGCTCGTCCCGCTTGGCTGTTGCTGTTGTTGTTGCCCTTCCTGGCAGGCTGTGGGGATCCCGATCTCTGGGCGCGCTGGCGCGCCGAGCGGACACTGTGGGATGCGCATCGCCGTGCCGACCGCGTGTTGTTGCGGCCGGACGGGCCGCGGCCGCAGGACTGGGCGATGCTCGAGCGTCGGTTCCAGAAGGCGCTCGACCAGTTTCCCGCGGAGCGCTGGGCTCCTCTGGCTCCCGGCGGGGGGCCCGCGCGTGATGTCGCGGCGGCCTCCGGCGATGCCGCGCTGGTGCT
>JANLOU010000589.1:0-5164 GCA_031366735.1 Candidatus Eiseniibacteriota bacterium | reverse complement strand
CGCCGGACAGATCTACGGCACGCATATCCTGGCCAACGGCCAGCGCGCACCGGGGTACCCACCCGGTGGGCTGCCGCTGGCGCTCACGGGGATCGCCCAAGACGAGGCCGAGATCTGCCCCGACGGCATCGGCGGCGCGATCGCGCTGTGGTACGACGGCAGGCAACCGCGCATCTACCTGCAGCGCATGGTGCCCGACGGCATCGTCGCCATATCGGCGGTCCTGGCGGAGCAGGAACTCCAGCCCGACCGCGTGCGATTGGTGTGGCGGGTCGCGGGGATCGACGGCCAGTCCATCGCCGTGCAGCGCCGTGACCCCGAGGGCGAGTGGCGGACCGTGGCCGAGCGTGACCCCGATGGAGAGGGCAACTTGGAATACGAGGACACGTCCGTCGCCAGCGGGCAGCGCCTGTCGTACCGGCTCGCGTGGAGCAGCGAGGGCAGCGCCCGCCACGGTGGCGAGGTCGAGCTGGTGGTGCCGGGCCGTGAACTGGCGCTGGCGGGCGCCGCAAACAATCCCGTGCGCGGACCCCTGCGCGTGGGGTTCACGCTGCCCGACGCGCAGGCGGCATCGCTCGGGTTGTACGACGTGAGCGGCCGGCAGCTGGAGCGCCACGAGGTGGGCCCGCGCGGCATAGGCCGGCACGACGTATGGGTCGCGGTCGGGCGCGCATTGGAGCCGGGGATCTACTGGCTGCGACTGACGCATGCGGACGGGGTCAGGACGGCGAAGGTCGCGGTGATGCGGTAGACAGCAAAGGTTTGTTCAAGCCGACTGCGGCTACCCTGATGAGGGGTGGCCGCAGTGGTTTGCTATCGCGAGTCTTGGGACCGCACCACTACCGGATCATCACCAACCGCCCCTGCACTCGCTGCTCGCCCACCCGGCCGTGCACGAAGTACGCGCCCGCCGGCATCGACTGGCCAGCGTCGGAGCGGCCGTCCCAGTTGAGTTCGTGCCGGCCCGCGGACTGCGGTCCGCTGGCGAGCGTGCGGACGATGCGGCCCGAGAGGTCGACCACGCTCAACTCCACATCGCCCGCCTGCGCCAGGGTGAAGGCGATGCGAGTGCGGTCGCGGAATGGGTTGGGCGAGGCGGACTCCATCATCATGCCCGGCGCGGCTTCGTCTTCGGAGAACGCCTGCGCCATGGACTCATCGTCCGCACGGCTCTCGCGCCCGTCCTGCGCCGCCGGGGTGCACACCTCACCCACGCCGACGCCGTGGTTCACCATCCATCCGATTCGCCGGATGCGCAGGTAAGCCTTGCGCGCGGCGCGGTCACTGGCCGACGCGTTCGCGAGCGACAACAACTCGGCGTCGGTGTTCGTGACCCAGTCGCTCAACGACATGCCGCGGGCAACATCCATCGCGAGCATCGTGTCGTCGCGCAGGTGCACATCGCGACCGTCCGCCGACACGAGGTGCTGCTCGCCTGCGGCGAGATTCGCGAGCACGGCCGCGAACTGGCGCAATGCCCTGGCGCGCAGGTCCGACTGACGCGCCGAACGCACCGCGGCACAGAAGCCATTCGCGGCATCGGCCCAACCGAACACCTGTGCCCGCTGGTCCACGGCCGCGGCGATCGCAGCGAGTTGTTCCGCCGACAGGATCGGCCGCTCGCCGGCAGCGCGCTGACACGCCAGCGCCCAGTACCCGGTGGGCCGCGGACAGTTCAGAGCGGAATCGACCGGTGCGGGTGGCGGCGGCGGCGGCACGATGACGCTATCGCCCGTGACCATGACCAGGCAGGGCCCGAACCACATACCCAGATTGTTGTCGAACGCGAGCAGGCTGTATTCCCCGGGCGAGCTGATCGAGACGCATTGCGTGGTGGCCAGGAAAGCGTTCGGCCCCTCCCACATGTACGATGTGCCGCCGGAGCCGCACAGGGTTGCGGGTGCGCCATTGATCACCGGGGTCCCGGAGATGCCGCATTGCGCGTGGACCACGGACGCCCGAGTGACGAGCGCCAGTGCCAACACGGCCAAGGTGATGGGGATGCGATGCATGGAGTGCCTCCTCGGAAGAGAGAATGGACGGCCAAGCCATTGGAAGAAACGCGCCAATCGCCAATCCACGCGCATTGCCCCAGCGCCCTCCTCCCGCCCGCGTGCACCCCGCACGGCTTTGAGCGCGTTGGCTTGGGGGAACACCCAATATCCGGGGCACGAGTGCAGCCTGCGAGGGTCAGGTCGGGTGGCCGCACGCAACGCCAAAGTCGGCACTGGAGGCGGTTTCGTGCGCGCCGCCAGCGGGCGCGGGCGCATCGCATGGCCGAACGCTGCATCCCGCAGGAAAGCCCTCGGCCCTGCTGGCCGGCGTGGCGGTTGGGGCGGCATTGTGGTTGACTGCACGGGCGCCGCAATCACCCTGACCGTACGATCGTGCTGACCCAGCACGCGCGGACCCCCACCCGCGCTGGAGCGCCCGAGACCCACACATGTCCATGGAGCCTGGTTCCGAGCTCGGCCTCACCCGACTTGACCACGTGCCCGTACGCGCGTGCGGCATGGTGGGGTTCTTGAGTGCAGCCGATGACGAGGTGGTGCGGCTCAAGGCGATGGGCGTGTGCGTTGGCCGCCGCATCGAGGTGATCCAACAGGGCGATCCGCTCATCATCCGCGCGTTCGGTTCACGCATCGGCGTGTCGATCCGCGTCGCACGGCATGTGTTCCTCGACCTGTGCGGCCACGCCTATTCGCACGAGACCACGCTGGCCAGCGACACCGCCGCGCGCACCGGCGTGTTGCCCATTCGCCCGGCGAAGGACTGACCGCGCGGATGACCGCCACGATCAACTCCACCGCGCTCGCCGCTCCGCTCATTGCGTTGGTCGGCAATCCCAACGCCGGCAAGACCACGCTGTTCAACGCGCTCACGGGACTGCGTGCCAAGACCGCGAACCATCCGGGCACGACGGTGGAGTACCGCACGGGCCTGGCGCTGGCTGGCACTTCGCCGGTCGAGATCCTCGACCTGCCGGGGCTGTATTCGCTCGAGGCCGCCTCGGCCGAGGAGCGCCTTGCACGCGACATCCTGCATGGCGATGCCGTGGGGATGCGCAGGCCCAAGGCGATCATCCTGCTGATGGACGCCACCAATCTCGAGCGAAGTCTTGGGCTCGCCAGTCAGGTGCTGGAGCTCGACCTGCCGATCGTGGTCGCGCTCAATATGATGGATGCGGCAGCACGCGACGGCATCAAGATCGACATGGCGCAGCTCGAAGCCGAACTGGGCTGCCATGTGGTGCCGATCACCGCCCGCTCGGGCGAGGGCGTTGGCGACCTGCGCATGGCCATCGCCGAAGTCGCGCGCGGGGCCAAGCGCGTCTCGCGCCCCACCGCGATCTGTGATTCGTGTTCAGGCTGCGCATTCAGCGCCCGGTACGAATGGGCCGAGCGTGTGGGCGCCAATGTCAGCGTCAACCCCCGCCCCACGACGCCTGAGTTCACCGACCACCTGGACGGTGTGCTCACGCACCCGGTCGCAGGATTGGTCGCCATCGTCGCGGTCATGTTCGGGCTGCTGGCGCTGATCTTCTGGGGCGCACAGTTCCCCATGGACATGATCGACTGGCTGTTCGGCAAGCTTGCCGTGGGTGCCGATGCCGGCCTGCAGGCCGTGGCGCACGAACTGCCGAACGGAATGCTGCAGCGCTTCCTGCAGGACGATGTCCGCAGCCTGGTGGTGCGCGGTCTGATCGGCGGGGTGGGCGGCGTGCTGGTATTCCTGCCGCAGATCGGCTTGTTATTCTTCGCGCTCGCGCTGCTCGAGGACACCGGCTACCTGGCGCGCGCCTCATTCGTGATGGACCGCCTCATGAGCAAGGCCGGCTTGCCGGGCAAAGCGTTCGTGCCGCTCTTATCGGCGCACGCCTGCGCCATTCCCGCCATCATGTCGACCCGTGTGATCGAGGATTGGCGCGACCGGTTGGTGACCATCATGATCGCGCCGCTCATGAGCTGCTCGGCGCGCATCCCGGTCTACACGCTGGTCGTGGGAGGGTTACTGCTGCCCCACAATCCCATGCTCGCCGCGCTGGTGATGGCGAGCGCGTACGGCGTGGGCGCGGGCTCGGGCCTGCTCGGCGCGGTGCTGCTGCGACGCACGGTGCTGAAGGGCGAAACGCAACCACTGGTGATGGAGTTGCCGCGCTATCGCCGCCCCAGCCTGCGCACCGCGTTGTGGACGGCGCTCGACCGCATGCGCTTGTTCGTCCGCAAGGCGGGCACGGTGATCCTGGTGTTCTCGCTCGCACTCTGGGTGTTGGCCGAGTATCCCAAGACGGCCTCCTCACCCGAGGTGCAGGCGTTGCAGAGCCGCGCCGCAACACTGCAGGCGAACCACCAGTCCGTCCCGGCCGATGCGCTGCTCACCGAAGCGCACCGGCTGCACGACCGCGAAGCGCTGGCGTATTCGTTCGCCGGTCGCGTCGGGCACTTCGTCGAGCCGGTGCTGGCGCCGCTCGGGTTCAACTGGCAGATCGGGCTTGGCCTCGTCACCTCGCTGGTGGCGCGCGAGGTGATCGTCTCGACGCTGGTGGTGGTGTACGGCGCGGGCGACCCCAGTGCTCCGGGCGCG
Organism: Candidatus Eiseniibacteriota bacterium; assembly: GCA_031366735.1. Taxonomy (GTDB): domain Bacteria; phylum Eisenbacteria; class RBG-16-71-46; order RBG-16-71-46; family RBG-16-71-46; genus CAIXRL01. Next base: position 580 of record JANLOU010000589.1, on the reverse strand, counting down.
AGCACCTCGTTGGTGGACAACCTTCGACACGCCACGCGCGCGGACGGCTCCCCGCTGTTCACCGTGGCCACATGTCTTTCGCTGCTCATCTTCTATGTGCTCGCGTTGCAGTGCACCAGCACCATTGCTGTGGTCCGCCGCGAGACCGGCGGCTGGAAATGGCCGATTCTGCAGTTCGTGGGCATGAGCGTCGCGGCGTATCTGGCGTCGCTCATCCTGTTCCAGACGCTGCGGGCATTCGGGATCTCGTGATGCGCTGGCGGGTCGGCTTGCTCGCAGCGCTCCTGCTGGCTGGCTGCGATTCCCGTGAGAGCTCGAATCCTTCGATACCGCGCATCGAGAACGCGTGGGTTCGCGCCGCCGACTCCAGCGCGACGACAGCCGCGTATCTCACGCTCTTCAACGATGCCAACGGGCCGTACTCCATCGTTGCTGCCACGGGCTCGTTGTGCGACGACATCCAGATGCACGAGACCGTGCATGACGGGGCCCTGTCAAGGATGCGCGAGACCACACTGCTCATCGCGCCTGCGCACGGTAGGCTCGAGTTCAAGCCGGGCGGGAATCACCTGATGCTCAT
>JANLOU010000580.1:0-4548 GCA_031366735.1 Candidatus Eiseniibacteriota bacterium | reverse complement strand
GCGCGCGCCAGTTGCAAGTCGGGTTGCCCGGCCTGATCCGGTCGCGCTACATCAATACCATCTCGCAGGCGCAGGAGCCGCCGTTCCCGGGCGACGAGGAGATGGAGAAGCGCATCCGCCGCATCGTCCGTTGGAACGCGGTGGCCATGGTGGTGCGCGCGAATCAGCACCACAACGGCCTGGGTGGACACCTCTCCACCTACGCCTCGGCCGCGAGCCTGTACGAAGTGGGCTTCAATCACTTCTTCCGCGGCAAGGACGATGGCACCTCGGGCGACCAGATCTTCTTCCAGGGCCATGCGGCGCCGGGCGTGTACTCGCGCGCGTTCCTTGAAGGGCGACTCACCGAGTCCCAGTTGGACCGCTTCCGCCAGGAGGTCATCGCGGGGCAGGGCCTGTCGAGCTATCCGCACCCGCGGCTCATGCCGGAGTTCTGGGAGTTCCCCACGGTGTCCATGGGACTGGGGCCCATCAACGCGATCTATCAGGCGCGCTTCAATCGTTACCTGCATGCGCGCGGCCTGCGTGACACCTCGAACTCGCGCGTCTGGGCATTCCTGGGCGATGGCGAGCAGGATGAGCCGGAATCGATCGGCGCGCTTTCCATTGCCGCGCGCGAGGGGTTGGACAATCTCACCTTCGTCGTGAACTGCAATCTCCAGCGCCTCGATGGGCCGGTCCGGGGCAATAGCAAGATCATCCAGGAGCTGGAGTCGATCTACACCGGCGCCGGCTGGAATGTGATCAAGGTGGTGTGGGCGCGCGAGTGGGATGCGCTGCTCGCCGCCGACTTCGACGGCCTGCTCGTGGACCGCATGAACGATACGGTGGATGGCGATTGGCAGAAGTATGTGACCGAATCCGGCGCGTACATCCGCGAGCACTTCTTCGGCACCGATCCCCGCCTGCTCAAAATGGTCGAGCACCTCTCGGATGACGAGATCAAGGCGCTGCGCCGCGGTGGGCACGATTACAACAAGATCCATGCGGCGTATTCCGCAGCGTTGGCCACCAAGGGCCAGCCCACCGTGATCCTCGCCAAGACGGTCAAAGGGTGGACGCTGGGCGCCGGCGCCGAAGCGCGCAACATGACGCACCAGAAGAAGAAGCTGGATGTCGAGGAGCTCAAGAAGTTCCGCGACCGGCTCGAGTTGCCCATCTCGGACCGCAAGTTGCAGGACCCGCCGTTCTTCCACCCTGGCGCCGATAGCCCCGAGGTGCAGTACATGCTCGAGCGGCGCCGCCAGTTGAATGGCTCGGTGCCCAAGCGTCTCGCGCGCTCCAAGGCGTTGGCGCCGGCGGCCGCAAAAGTGTTCAACGAGTTCGACGGCGGCACCGGCGCGAACCAGATGGTCTCGACAACCATGGTGTTCGGCAAGCTGCTGCGCAATCTGCTGCGCGACCCTACCTACGGCAAGCTCGTGGTCCCGATCATTCCCGACGAGGCGCGCACATTCGGTATGGAAGTGCTGTTCCGCGAGATCGGCATCTACCAGCCCTTCGGCCAGAAGTACGAGCCCGTCGATTCCAAGCTGGTGTTGTCGTATACCGAGCGCCCGGACGGACAGTTGCTCGAGGAGGGCATCACCGAGGCGGGCTCGATGGCGTCGTTCACCGCCGCCGGGACCAGCCACTCCACGCACGGCGTTCCCACGATCCCGTTCTACATCTTTTATTCGATGTTCGGCTTCCAGCGCACCATGGACCTGATCTGGGCGTTCGGCGATGCGCGCGGCCGCGGCTTCCTGTTGGGCGCCACGGCGGGCCGCACCACGCTCAATGGCGAAGGGCTGCAGCATGAGGATGGCCACAGCCACCTGCTGGCCTCGGCGGTCCCCAACTGTCTGGCCTACGATCCGGCCTTCGCGTTCGAGCTGGCCACCATCATCCAGGACGGCTTGCGACGGATGTACGAGACCGGCGAGGATGTCTTCTACTATCTCTCGCTCTACAATCAGGACTATTCGCAACCCGCGCGCGTGGAAGGGGCCGAGGACGGCATCCTGCGAGGCCTGTACTGCTATCGCCGCAGCGATGCCAAGGCCACCCTCAAGGCGCACATCTTCGCGAGCGGCTGCATCATGCTGAGTGCGCTGCGCGCCCAGGAGATGTTGGCCGAGAAGTGGAATGTGGCCGCCGATGTGTGGAGCATGACCAGCGCTCAGCAGTTGCGGAACAACGCGCTGTCGGTGGAGCGCTGGAATCGCCTGCATCCGACCCAGACGCCGCGTATCCCGTATGTCGTGCAGGCGCTCGCGGGCGCAGAGGGCCCGATCGTGGCAACGAGCGACTGGATGAAGTCCGTCAACGATATGCCCGCGCGTTGGATCCCCAACCGCTTCACGGCGCTCGGCACGGATGGTTTTGGTCGCAGCGACACGCGCGAGTCACTGCGTCGGCACTTCGAGATCGACGCCGAGCATGTGGTCGTGACGGTGCTGCATTCGCTCATGCTCGACGGCAAGCTCAAGCCCGAGATCGTGGCGCAGGCAATCCGCGAGTACGACCTGTCCACCGAAAAGGTCGACCCACGGGAAGCGTGATCCCGCTCCTTGCCCTCGCGTGCGCGCTGCCGATGCTGTCGGCCGGCGCGCACGCGGCATATTCGGCCTGGGTGGCGCGGCGCCACCCGCCCGAGGGCGAATGCTTCGATGCGCATGGCGCGCCCCAACACGGCGTGACCCGCGGCACTGGGCCACTGGTGGTGCTGTTGCACGGCGCCGACGGCGTGCACCATGACTTCCCTCCCGCGCTGATCGACCTGCTGGCCGAGCACCACACCGTGCTGGCGCTGGATCGCCCCGGCCACGGGCACAGCGCTCGGGTGCCCGGCATGCGCGGACTGGCAGCGCACTCGGCCGCACTGCGGGCGGTGCTGCGCGCGCGCAACGCGGGCCCCGCGGTGCTGGTGGGGCATTCCTATGGCGCGATCGTGGCGCTACGCGCGGCGCTCGATGAACCCGCCCTCGTGCGTGCCGTGCTGGCGGTGACGCCGGTGTTCGCCACCGACGCGCGCAACCAACGCTGGGCGCGACTCGCGTCGTGGGGCCCGATCGCAACGCTCACAGCGTGGACCTGCACGCTGCCCATCGCGATCGCGGCGGCCCCCGGAATCCGCAGCGACGCGTGGCATCCGTTGGTGCCGCCGCCCGGGCTCTCGGCATCGCGGGCGTTTCCACTGCGGCCTGCGCAACTGCTGGTCGCGGTGGATGACCTGCGCCGCTTGGGGCCCGACCTTGCCTCGCTTGCGCCGGAGCTGTCGCGACTGGCCGTGCCGCTCACGGTGATCGCGGGCGAGCAGGACCGCATCACGCCATGGCGTTCGCACGCGCTCGCGCTGCATCAGGGCGTGGCGGGTTCGCACTTGGTGCGCGTCGCCGAGGGTGGACATTGGCTCATGCGGCAGCGGCCCGAGTGCGTGTTCGAGCAGGTGCAGCGCTTGACGCAAGCCAGCTGAGCGTCCGCGCGAGGTTCAGCCGCGGGGCGCCCGGCGCGGAACCGCATCGGCGAAGCGAGGATCGTCCTTCCATGCCGGCCGCGGCGCGTCGGCGCCCGCCACCGGCACATAGGGCGAAGGCTCGTCGATCTGCATGCGCGGGATGTAGCGCGGGCAGTTGGGGAACACCTGCTCGATCGCGAGCCGCACCACCAACTGTGCGCCCGGCCACGACTCGAGCAGCTCGTCCTCCTCGCGCATGCTCGCGGTCCCATTCACGCGCAGCCGCGTGGGCTTGCGCCAGTCGACGAACAACAGTCCCGCATGCGCGTTCTGCAGCAGATTGCCCAACGAGCGGAACTGGCCATTGCCATCGTAGTCCGGCCACGCCAGCTCGGAACCACCAAGCACGCGCACGAACCCTGGCGCTCCACCCTTGAACGAGCAATCGGGGCGCCCCGCGGCATCGGCCGTGGCCAGGAAGAACATGGGGGCGCTCTCGATCAGCACGCGTTGCGCGTCGCTGAGCGTGCGGGAATAGGTGACCTGTTCGAGCCGGTCGGCAAGCGCGGTCGCGTCGAAACGCTGCTGCAGTCGGCGGTGACCTTCGTGATAGTTGGCGAGACCGGACATGTTCCCTCCCCGTATCGATCGTGCGCCGCCGCGGCGCGCACCTTGATGCTGCACATTGCGCTACCCTAGGATACCGCGCGGCAGCACAGGGCACACGGGGTCAGAGCCACGGAGCAGGAATGAGCCGACGAAACGCCCCATCAGCAGTGCCCCGCCGCCGCCGTACACCCGCGCCACGAGATGCGACCGCGACGGTCGAAGCGTTCACGCCCGCGACCCCATCCCGCCGCGAGTGGTGGACCGCGGGAATCGCCGTGGTGCTGCTGTGGGCCGGGTTGTTCTTCCCGCAGCTCTTCCTCGGACAAAGAGTGGTGTCCGGGGACGCGTCGTACTACCGCCCGTTCGCCGAGTTCTCTCGCGCGCGCTGGAGCGAATCCCACGAACGCACCTACTGGAACCCGTATGTGTTCATGGGGATCGAGTCCGTCTCGAGTTTCGCCGATCCCCGCCCGCAGTACCTGCCCGACCCACTGCTCGAC
>JANLOU010000550.1:0-4337 GCA_031366735.1 Candidatus Eiseniibacteriota bacterium | reverse complement strand
TGGGTGTCGTTCAACGATGGCGGCGCGTGGCAGAAGCTGCAGCGCAACCTGCCGGTCGTCCCGGTGACCGACATCGCGCTGAAGGACGACGACCTGATCGTATCGACCCAGGGACGCTCGTTCTGGGTGATGGACGACATCACGCCACTACGGACGCTCGCGGCGGGGACCCCATCGGGCGCCGTGCAACTCTTTGCGCCGCGCACGACCGTCCGCATGGCGGGCGGAAGTGGGCCGCGGAGCGACGCGGGTCGCAATCCCGCGAATGGCGCGGTCGTGCGCTACCAGCTGGCGAAGGCCCTGCCGGATTCCGTCAAGGTCTCGCTCGAGTTCCTCGATGGCAGCGGCGTTGTGCTGCGGCGCTTCGATCGCAAGGGCGAGGCCGCGCTCGATACCACGCGCAAGGACGAGACGCAGACCGGCGCCAAAGTGACCGCGAAAGCTGGTGCGAATACCTTCGTGTGGGACCTGATGCTGGCGGGGGCTTCGCGATTCGAAGGACTCATCAACTGGGGGGGTGGGCTCGATGGGCCGCTCGTGGTGCCGGGCCGCTACACCGTGCGACTCCGGGTCGGACCCGAGGCATACACTCGGGACTTCCTGGTCGTGAAGGATCCGCGCGTGAGCACAACGAGCGCCGATTTCGACGAGCAATACGCATTGCTGCTCAAGATCCGTGACAAGCTCACGCAAACGCACGACGCGACGATGAACATCCGTGATGTGCGCGAACAACTCGATGGCGTGGTCGCGCGGGCCAAGCGAGCCGGCAAGCTGGGGGCGCTCGAGGATTCGGTCAGGACCTTCAAGAAGCGCTTGGCTACCATTGAGGAGACGCTCTACCAGACCAAGTCGAAGAGCGGGCAGGATCCGCTGAACTTCCCCATCCGCCTCAATAACAAACTTGCCATCCTCGGCTCCACGGTTTCCAGCGCCGACGCAAAGCCGACGGCGGTGAGCTACACGGTCTACGACGATCTTGCCGGCAGGATCGATGCGCAGTTGGAGAAGTTGCGCCGCGAACTGGGCGAGGGGCTCGACCGCCTGAATCGCATGGTGGCGGACCAGCAAGTGCCCGCGGTGGTGCTGAAGCGGAAGTAGGCTGCCCGTTCCCGCCGTCAGGGCCGAGGACTGGGCGCGCTCGCCGAGGAGAGGCCGGGCTCGCTCGCCGGGGGCCCGATGAATGTCCACGGTGAGCGCACGAATCGGCCCAACAGTTTGCGCGCGAGCCGGAGCGCTTCGGCCTGGGGCACATTCTGCGCCCGCAGTGCCAACACCAGCGCCAGCAGGAAGCTCACCCCCAGATTGAGCGCGAAGATCAACACGACCCCGACCGCGGCCCAAGCCACTTCGACCCAGAGCCCTGGACGACCCGCCAGGGTCGATGCGGCGAATGCCAACATGCCGCTGGAGAGCGTCACATGGCGCACATCGATGGGCAGGCCCATGAACTTGCCGAACGACGGCGTGAACCCGAGCAGGAAGCCCAGAGCGACGCTGCCGCCCCATGCGGAGGCATTGCGGCTGAACGATTCCCCCCAACGCTGCATCCGTGCGCGGCCCAGGTGCTCACCCAGTGGATGCTGCGCGATGGCCTCGGGAAGGCGATTCGCGATCGACCAGTTCTCGAACCAGCCACCAATGAGACCCGACGCCCAGAGAATCACTCCGGTCAGCGCGGCGTAGGGGATCGTGCCGGTCATCAGGGGATGGAACGAATGCAGCACATGTTCTGCCTTGCCGGCGTCGATCAGCGAATGGCCCGTGATCGCGCGCAAGGCGAAGTCCACCGCGAGCGAGCCGGCGAGCACCGCGAGGACATTGCCCATGGCCGCTGCGAGCTGCGTACGGACAGTGGCCGCCACTTGGTCGGCCAATAAGTCGAGGCGCTGCGGCCCTGCCGCGGTCCGCACGATGGCCGCCAGTGTGGCCGCGGTCATGGAAGGTTGTTTGGTCGCCAGGATGAGATGCATGCTCAACATCAGCAGGAAACTGGCCGAGTAGTTGAGACTCAAGAGCAATCCTTCGGGCATCGCCGCCAGACCCAGCATCCCGACACGCAACTTGAGCGCAGCGGTGGCCACCGTGATGAGCCCGCCACCCAGTGCAGCGCGCCACATGCCCGCATACTCACCCCGCGTGCGCGCGATGTAATGCTCGCCCGTGCGTCCGTGGCCCTCGACGATACGCCGGGCCAGGACGCGCAGGGTAGCGCTCGCCAGGCGCCGAACCCCTCGGCACTCGAGCTGCGCGTTGATCACCGTCGCGAGCAATTGTTGGGCGAGCTCCACGCGATTCTCGACGGGGGCCGTGCGGAGCAACTGCAGCGCCTCCAGCCGGTCGAGGGACCGCCCGAGCGATTCCAACGCGTGCACCCGCGCGATGGTGACCCCGGTTGCCTCGAGATGCGCCGCCATTGCTCCGAGCTCATCGCGGCAGACCGCCAGTCGGGCTGCGACGAGCGCAGGACCATCCAGCATGCGCTCCTCCTCGCGCAGGCGCTCGGCGAGTGCGAAGAACGGGGAGTGTCGCACCTCATGCGTCGGCGAAAGCCCCCACACGCGTGGCGCCAGTGCTGCCGCCTCGATCCGCGCCGCCAAGAGCGCGTGCGCGTCGCAGGCCCCGTCCTCGAGCACGCTCCATGGCGACTCGGACTCCCCCGGAGCCACGGCTGCGGCCAGTCGAGTGAACCACGCAGGCGGCAACTGGCGGATGAATGCGACATCGCCATCGACGGGATACATGCGGGCCAACAGGGGCCCCAGTTCGTGTGCCTCGCGCGGCACGGGGAGGACCCTTGCGACCAGCCGTCCCGTGAGTTCCGAGAAGAAGCCACGGTCGTGATCCACGCCCGTATCGGCCAGCGCGGCTGCCGCCTCGGTGCTTGCAAGGAGCTCCCGCATCGCGTGTCGCACGGCATCACGCAGAGGCGGTGAGATCTCGAGCAGTCGGATGAAGCAGGCGAGGCGGCGAAGTCCCGGGTTGGACTCGCCCGGGCCAAGCGGGGCGCCGTCGGGAATGGGCACGGCCCGGTCGCGCTCACGAGTCCACAATGCGAGCGCCACCAACCCATCGGTGCGCTCGGCTAATGTCTCGCCATCCACGAACTCATCCAAGTGCTCTGCGAGCAGCGTCAGCGCCGAGGACAAGAGCGTGCCGTCGGGCAGCGCCGCCTGAATGGATCGGGCAGCGCCGTTCGGGAGATGCCGGGAGGGTGTCATCGAGGCGGGAGGATAGGCGATGAGGCGGCAGCGGTCACGCCGGATGCGCGGGAGCGGTGCCGCAGCGCCGCTCCCATCGCGAGCCCTGTTGCTTCAGCCCTCGGTCGGTTTCAGTGCTGTCATCATCACGGCCTTGACCCCGTAGGCCTCGGCTGAGTTCTGCGTCGAGTCCTGGCGGAACCGGAAGCGCGGCACGACGGCCGATCGGACCCGCGTGAAGCCCGTCTCCTCGAGCAGCCGGAACATCTCTCCCTCCGGGAGAGCGCCGCCGATTCAACTGGCCCAGAGCTTTGGGTCATTCACGATCGTCTGCGAGAGCTGCTTGGCGCTCACGATGTCGGTGATCGAAATCCGGCCGCCTGGTCGGAGCACGCGGAACAGTTCCTCGATGACACGGCGCTTGCGGAAGGAGAGGTTGATCACTCCGTTCGAGATCACGACATCCACAGAGGCGGATGGCACCGGGATGTCCTCCATGGAACCTGCTCTGCATTCCATCGGAGTCCCGGTCGCCGCTGCGTGCGCCTGAGCCTTGAGGCACATGGTGGGATTGAGATCGACGCCGATCACCTTGCCCTCGGGCCCCACTCGCCAGGACGCGATGATCGCATCGAGTCCGGCGCCGCTTCCCAGATCGAGCACTGTCTCGCCGGGCTGGAGGTTGCTGCGTTCGTGCGGATTGCCAACTCCGGCGAAAGAATCAATCGCTCCGGCAGGCGCGCGGTCGAGCCACTCGGGCGCGTACCCGAACCGATCCGCAGCCTCGCGGCCGTGGTAGAAATGGAAGGTGCCCTTGGGGTTGTCCGCGACTTCCTGATACATGCGGACGATTTCTTCCTTGAGAACTACCTCCAACGAGGCCTGCGCAGCGGCGGTATCATCCATGTCGTGACTCCCGCGATCGGGTCGGCAAGTGGCGTACGGTTGCTGCTGGCGCCTGCGTCCAAAGCGAAGCGCATGGCCCCGGCTGCATTCGCAAGTCTGCTCCTTCGCGCAACGCATGACCAGAGCTTTCCCACCGGAACCTGATTCCCCGGTCCATGCTTCACATCCATCCCCTTGCGAGCCCGCATGCACCTCGATCCCCAGCAATTCACCTATTCCCTGCTCACCCGC
>JANLOU010000537.1:0-2625 GCA_031366735.1 Candidatus Eiseniibacteriota bacterium | reverse complement strand
GTCGATGAGATACCCGTTCGCGGCATGGATCTCGACACCGTCGAATCCTGCGCGCAACGCGTTACGAGCACCGTGCGCGAACTGCCCCACGACTTCACCTATCTCCTCGGCCGTCAATGCGTGCGGCGTACTGAAGGCCTGCAAGCCCTGCGTCGTGTAGGCCTCGCCCCGCGCGGCGATGGCCGACGGCGCAATGGGTGCCTGGTCATCGGGCTGCAGGCTGGTGTGCGAGATGCGGCCCACATGCCAGAGTTGCAGCACGATGCGACCACCCTCGGAGTGCACCGCGTCGGTGATACGGCGCCACGCGGCGACCTGCTCGGGGCCATGGATCCCCGGAGTGCCCAGGTAGCCGACGCCCTTCGGGTGAACCTGCGTGGCTTCGGTGATGATGACGCCCGCGCTGGCGCGCTGGACATAGTATCGTAGCGTCAGTTCGCCGGGGACGCGTTCCTGCCCCGAGCGACTGCGCGTCATGGGCGCCATGGCGATGCGATTCTTCAGCGGGATGGCGCCCAGGTGGAAGGGCGCGAACAGCGAGACGGGCTTGGGCATGACAGGTTTCCTCGGGAAGGGATTCGTGCTGTGGCCCCGTAGGGCGTTCACTCTCAACGACCGTTCCGATGCGCTTGCCGAAAAATAGGTGCTTCCTTTTTTGCGGTACTTGCATCCAAGGGAGTGAAATGAGGGTCCAGCCATGAAGCGTCTGTGCGAAGGGGTTTGTCCAAAGTTCCAGTTGGCCATGGATATCCTGGCCAAGCGCTGGAATGGCTTGATCATCGCCGCGCTCGAATCAGGCCCTTTGCGGTTCAGCGATCTCCAGACCCGCCTCGGGGGGATCGGGGACCGTATGTTGAGCGCACGGCTCAAGGAACTGGCCAGGCGTGGCCTGCTGGTGCGTCGAGTCCTCGAGGGCCCGCCGGTGGGCGTCGAGTATCAGCTGACTAAAGCCGGCATGGGATTCGGCGATGTGATGGAAGCGGTCTCGCGTTGGGGCGAGCGGCTCCAGAGCGACACGCGGACTCGGAAGCCCTGACGGCGGGCATGGCAACCACGCCAGCCCGATGCTAGTTTCGTGGGAACCTACTCACCCCGAGGTTCCCGACATGCTGAACACGACCGAATCGCTCGCCGATCTGCTCGCCACGCTGGTGGACATTCCCAGTGTGACGGGTGACGAGTTGGCCATTGCCGACTATGTGACGCAACGGTTGGCGAAGGCTGGCAAGGGCGAGGTGCTTCGCAGCGGCAACGCGCTCGTGTGGCGCGGACCCCAGCGGGGCAGACCGCTGGTCGTGCTGGCCGGCCACCTCGACACCGTGCCGCCGAGCGGCAACGAGAAGAGTCGCCGCGTCGGTGACAAGCTCTATGGAGTGGGCACCACGGACATGAAAGCCGGCGATGCCGTCATGTTGGCGTTGCATGATTCGCTTGACATGGACGCGCTGCGCTTCGATCTGGCACTGGTGTTCTATGACGCCGAAGAAGGCCCCGCCGCGAACAACGGACTCAAGCGGTTGTTCGAACAGTTCCCATGGATTTCCGAGGCGTCGCTCGCCGTGCTGTTGGAGCCGACCGACCTCAACATCGAGATGGGGTGTAACGGCATCCTGAACATCGAAGTGCGCGTGCCGGGTGTGGCGGCCCACGCGGCGCGACCGTGGATGGGGGAGAATGCGGTGGCCAAGGGCGCGCAATGGCTCGCCAGCATCACGCAATTCGCCACGACTCCCGTGTTGGTGCAGGGCATCGAGTACCGCGAGACGCTGCAGGTCACGACGGTACAGGCGGGCAGGACTCGCAATGTCGTGCCTGCGGAGATGGTGGTGAACCTGAACCACCGCTTCCCGCCGGATCGTACCGTCGAGCAGGCCACCACGCGCATCCGTGCGCTGGTGCCAGCGGAGTTCGGCTTCGAGGTGGTGGACGCCGCGCCGCCCGGGGCAGTTTGCCTGGACCATCCCGAAGTGCAGGCGTTCGTGCAGCGTTTTGGCGCCAAAGTAGCGGGCAAGCAGGGCTGGACCGATGTCGCGCGTTTCACCAGTGCGGGTGTGCCGGCTTTCAACTTCGGCCCTGGCTACGCGGAGTTGTGCCACCGCGCGGACGAGCATTGTTCCATGGAATACCTCGGCCGCGCCTATGAATGGTTGGCGGCGTTCTTGACCACGGAGGGTTGATGGCCGTCACGAACCGCACCGATATTCCGGGACCCATCCACGCGCTCTTGCGTGGCACGGCCGAGTACCCGTTCGTGAAACTCGAACGCAAGCGCCGCGAGTTACAGCCCGCAGGGGTGAGCACGATCAACTTCGGGATGGGCGATCCGCGCGAGGAGACGCCCGAGTTCATCCGCGAGGCGATGAAGGCCGCGGTGCCGGCAGTGTCGAGTTATCCCGCGACGGTCGGCAAGCCCGAATTGCGTGCCGCCTGTGCCGCCTGGCTCGAGCGGCGTTATGGCGTGAGAGTGGATCCCGAAGTGCATGTGCTGCCGGCCAATGGCACCAAGGAAGCGGTTTTTCTCATGGCTTTCGCGGTGCGTGATCCCGCGGACAGCCGCGACACCGTGGTGATTCCGACTCCGGCGTATCCGGTCTACGAAGGTGGCGCCCGCTACGCCGGAGCAAC
>JANLOU010000630.1:0-2854 GCA_031366735.1 Candidatus Eiseniibacteriota bacterium | reverse complement strand
CGCCGTCGACCGACGGACCAAAGGTGTTGGAGCAGGCGCTCGCGCAGGCCCGTTGCCTGCTCGGCGCTGATGTTCAATTGCTGCCGCGTATCGGAACGCAGGGGCTGCAAACCTGGCTTCTCTCAATTGCAAACAGCACCGTGCTTCAGGATGGAGACGCGTCAGCGGCGCGCAGTTGGTTGCAGCAGGTGGCCTATGTGCGCGAGGGTGCCGCGCGCCTGCAGACGGTCCTGACCTATGCCCACGCGTTCGACGAGCAGGCCATGGACGATCTGGTGGTCGGCCAATTGCCATGGGCGGCCGGCGACCGGTGGGCCGCGCTGCCCGCAGCGGGGGGCGCGGGCATGCCGACGGGACGAACGTCCACAGTACTTCATTGCCCGCAACCGGTCGGCTCGCAGACTGGGGAACTCAAGCTGCTGTTCCATGATGCGTGGACTGACCTGGTTCCGTCCGCCGAGGAAGTCACCGCAGTCGCCTTTCATCATGACGAGCCCGGCGCCTCGGCGGCCAATCTCGCGCTGCTGGCGGTGATTGAGCCGGGGCAGCCCTGGAACCTCGAACTCATCGCGCAAACGGTGCTCGGCGCTGTCGACCTTGCGAAGGCACGTGCGGCGCCGTGCGACGGACGAACGGAGCTGCTGTGGTTCGACGACGACCTTCCCGCAGGAGCTACTGAAGTTGGGCCGGTGGGACCCAAGGACAACTGGGCTTGGGTATACGACAGCCCGTCACCGCCATCGGGGCGGCGCGGCCACGACGATCCCTTTGTTCCGGACTGGTTCAGCTGGTCCGGCCACAGGTTCTTCGGTGCTTCGCCACAGTCGAGCATGACTATTGGTCCGGACGAGACCCTCTTTGCCTACGTTTACCTGCATGCGTCGCAAATGCCCAGATCACTGATGCTTTCGTGGTGGCACAGCAGCAGTGCCCAGACCCATCAGGCCATCTGGGGCCTGAAGTGGTGGGAACCCAAGGATTGGGTGGGTGAGTTGCCGCCATCAGGCGCTTGGGTTCGGTTGGAGGTTGAGGCTCAACGTGTCGGGCTTGGAATCGATGGCAACGTGATGATCGATGGCATGGGATTCAGCGTGCTTGAGGGCCATGCAACTTGGAGCAGAGTTGGAAAACTCACTGCCCCCGGCTCGCTGCAGCAGGCGACCACGTTGCGCAACGATCGTGTATGGTTCCAGGGCCGTTTGCCAGCAGGTGCCGTGCCAGCCACGTCAAACGAGGACGCTTGGCAGTGGACGGCGCGCGATCCAGAACCTTACGGCGCGCGCGGACAGGCCCGCGCCAGTCACTGGTCCCGAGCCGCCGCCGGCCTGCATGGGCACGGATTCACCGGCGCATCCGAGACGCTCGCGCCGGGGTTCGGCGACGAGTTGTTCGTTTATGCTTTCCTGGATGCAGCACATCCGCCGCGCTACGTGGTGCTGCAGTGGATGGCGGGGGCAGATGGCGAGCATCGTGCGTTCTGGGGTGCGGAAGCCACTCCGCTGGGGTTCGACCCGAACATCGTGGGCACGGCTGCACTGCGGCGTGCAGGGGACCTTCCTCCCGCCGGCCGCTGGGTTCGACTGCAGGTCTCATGCGCCAACCTCGAGGTGCACGGCAAGGTGATCGACGGCATGGCGTTCAGTGTTCTTGACGGCAGCGTTGCATGGGGGCCGGCCGGCCTCTCGGCCCTGGCGATCTCCAATGAACTGATCCTTCCCTGATTGGGCCGATCGCCCTTGAACGAAGCGTGGGAGCACTGCAAATGGCCGCACAACTGGTAGTCAGCGACATCTCCGGGACGGCGGCCGATGGCCTGCAGGCGCGGCTGCACGACCCACTCTGGACCTTGGCAAGGCAGTGGCAGATGGGCGAATTGAACGGCGAGGACGCGGGCTCGCCGATCGGCGCTCGGCTGAGGGTTGAGACGGCGCGAATCGGGCCCTTGAAGGCCGGGGCAGCGCGTGAGGGTGGGGCTGTCGTCCCCGTCGACGCTTTGCACTCGACACTGGAGTGCGTCGTCGAGACGGAGGCGTGGGACACGACGCGCCAGCCTCACGGCCGGCTGTCCGCCGAGACCGGCCAGCAACTGGAGCGTGCACTTCAGCGGGCCGGCCTCGGCGTCGCGGTGCCGATCGTGCGAGCGGGATTCGTGCTCGCGAGGAGCGCACCGACATCCACCCACCTGCCCAGTGCGCGCTTCCTGCGGGTCATGGCGGGAAGAGTTACGGACGGCTGCGCGCTCTATCGCAGGCTCGCGCCCTTGTTCACGGCCGACGGATTGACCTTGCTTCCGAATGAGGAGCCTTTTTCGTCACTCGCCGATCGCGAACAGGTTCGCCGAGTCGTTGATCGTTGGATGCGGGACTGTCGCCGCGTGTTCGGCGACACATTCACGGTGTCGGCGACATCGGGCAATGCGGCGGCGTGGCAGCGCGCGCGAATGGAGTACGCGTTCTCGCTCGGCGTGAAGCTCGGCGACCGAGCGCATGAACTGTTGGCCGCCGAATACTTCGAGGGTACAACGGACTGGCCTACGTTCGACATCGATCCGGCACGGGCGGTTGGGGAGCCCATGGCAAGCAGTACCACGACGCGTACCTTCTTGCCAACGCATGTCCGCTTCCGCGGCATGCCCAGCTCCAGATTCTGGGAAATCGAGAACTCGCGCGTGAACCTGCCGAAGGTTGGGGTCGCACGCAAGTCGACACCGTCAGCGGATCTCGATCCCGCGAGCCAGCTCTTCCTCGACTTCACGCTGCGTTATGGTAACGACTGGTTCAGCGTCCCGCTGCCGCAGACTGTGGGTACGGCCTCTCGCATCACCTCGCTCGTGGTTTCGACCACGTTCGGCGAG
>JANLOU010000617.1:0-4895 GCA_031366735.1 Candidatus Eiseniibacteriota bacterium | reverse complement strand
CCAGTCCCTTCCACCCCAGACCGATGCCATAGGTGATGTCCTGGATGTCGCCGAGCGGATCGTAGTAGTAGCCGATGCGACCCGCGAGCTGGTCCGTGTACTTGAGTTCGACGCCCGCGTTGTAGGTGTAGAAGCCAGAGGTCACGAGGGATTGATTGAAGTCCGCCAGCACCAACAGCCGGAACTCCTGGCTGGTGGAGGCTTCCCACGCGGCGCCGACCTTGAGGTTGCGTGACAGCGGCGAACGCTGGTCCTCATTCACGAATGTCACGCTGGGACCGAGGTTCTGGATGTTCGCGCCAAGCTTGAGCTTGATCGACGGGATGTTGTAGAGCGCTCCCACATCGAGCCCGAAGGTGGAGCCGACACCGGACTGCGCGGTCGGGGCGAGCTGGATGCGGATGTACTTGAGCGAAGCGCCGACCGAAAGGTCAGGCAGGATACGGGCGCCGTAATAGAGCGCCGGCGAAATCTCGTTGGAAGTGAAGCTGCCCGTGGACTGCCCACTGCCGTCCGTGCCTTCGCTGGTGCCGTAGGACAGGAACACCAGCCCCAGACCGAACGCGCCCCAACCCTGGAGCGGCTTCACGAAAGTCGCATAGTTGTAGCTCACATCGTCGGCCAACCCCGGCACGAGCTTGGCATAAGTGATCTCGACCGCCGACTTCTGGACAAAACCCAGCCCCGCTGGGTTCCACCAGGTCACCCCCGTCGCGTCCTCGGCGAGGGCCACCCCAGCCGCGCCCATCCCATTCTGGCGGGCTCCCGGCTGGATATCGAGGGAACGACCGGTGCCCTGTGCATGGGCGTTTCCGGCGAGAACAAGTCCCAGCGCACAGGCCAGGACCCAGGTGGTAGACAGGCGCATGTTCACTCCTAAGGGTGGTTCCGGTTCCCCGGGGCGGTCGGGAGAGCTGGTCATGGATACTACACCGCTACCCGAGGGGCTGTTCCAGCTTTTCATATTCACCCGCGGGAGAAGGCCTCCCGGGGCATGTCAGCGGTTCACGATCACGAAACGACCCTCGGCGGCGGCCTTCTGGCTAGCACTGCCCGTGCCATCGGCCTGTCGGACATTGACATGCACCTTGAAGAGATAGGTCCCGTTCGCCAAGGGCGCCCCTTCCGCGTCCAGGCCATCCCACGGGATCTGCACCTGCCCCAAGCCACCCAGATCCTTGAGCACCCGCACCAGCTTGCCTGTGACCGTGTAAATGCGCAGCAGCGTGTTCACCGAGTCGCCGGGCGCGTCCACCACGAACACCCCACCCGCCCCAGCCCCCTTGCTCCGCGCGGGGGTCGGGAACAGATAGGCTCGCTCGACCCGCAGGGGCGGGCTGTCCACCACATCGAACTCGAGCTCGGTGAAGCTACGGTGCTGGGAAGCCGTGATCCCGGTCGCAAGATTGTCGGCCGCCGAGACCTTCACCTTGTGTCGCCCGGCCGACAGGCCCGGGAGCACGAAGCGAGCCGTACCGGACTGGTACGAGTCGGCGGCGTAGCGGAAAGTCGAGGTGACATCGACCCGCGAAGTGGTGTTGTCGTCGAGCGTGACCACGATCGAGTTCTGCAGTGAGTGCCCCGTGGTCATGATGCCGTTGTCATCGAACAGGTCGATCCGCAGTGTGGCATCCGGGCGGACCGAAGTGGAACCGCCCAGGAACGCAAGATTGATGCGCGGCCCCTGGGTATCCCCAAGCGGAGCGCTGCCCGGTGAGACCTGCGTCCGCACGCTGCCGGCAGCGTCCGTGGCGGCAACCTCCCCCGGCGCACGGCCCGAGACATAGGCGCGCACGCGGCCATAGGCGCCCGCAACGGCGTCGAGCGGCACGACGAAGCGGCCTTCGAACTGGCCGTTGGCGACCGAGACATCGCCGTGATAGATCGTGCCCGCGCGGAAGCGATAGTCCACATCGTAGAAGTGGGAGTAACAACCGTCGTAGGGATTCCGCCCGGTATTGTCGTTCGGGGCGGAATCCTCGATCAGGATGCTGGCCACGCCATCGAACGGCAGCGCGGAACCGCTGGGCTGATCGAGCATGCGCCCGCGGAACTTGAGGGTCTGCCCCCGCCGCAACTCAGTCGCTGGGATGCCATTGACATCCGTCACCGTGATCTCCGCCCACAGCCGCGGCAGGTTCAAGCGGAACGCAGCATCGCCCATCAACTGATACTTCGAGTTGTTCGTCGACAGCGTGCCCGCGTTGACCTTGGCGGAAAGCAGCGCCCCCGAGACCGGCGTGTGGTACTGGCCCAGGCCCTTGAGCGTGTCGGGGCCGACCACCACATCATCGCGGTTGAAGATCTCGGAATAGAGGAACAGGTTGAGCGCGCTGTTCTGGCCCGAGAGCGCCAACTCGGTTGCGGAAACGACGCCGATGCAGCCGCCGTTGGGGGTCATGACCAAGCGCTCGCCCAGACTCTGCACGGTCGGGTCGTTGAACTTGCCCACATCACACGACGCCGCAACGAACAACGGCATGCGCGGGCCATTCGTGAGCGTGCCCGCATCGCTATCGATGAAGACGCTCTCATCGCTGATCTTGAACGGGCTGCCGTGGCCGACATAGTTGAACATCGCCACGCCGGAGTTGAGGTGGTCCTTGATGTCCTTGCGCGCTCCCGGCTTGGTGGCTCCCGCACCGCTGGCGTAGGTGTGCAGGTAGACATAGACGCGGTCCATGTGTGGGGCGGTGCTCGTGGTATCGAGCTGCGTGGTCTGCTGGACATGCGTCCAGCCGAGCGGGTCGCACACCTCGCCCTGCGCGTCATCGTCCGCGATCAGCATGACTTGGTTGCGGTACTCACCCAAGGGTGCGGTGCGCTCGTACAACAGGATCTTGTCGCGCACCACCTGCAGCGCCCCCGTCGGGTCATTGGCCGGTAAGCGCCCGCTGTAGAAATCCGGCGTCAACTCGAAAGCGGTGGTGAGATTGCCGTTGTTGATGTCGAGGATCCAATCGTCGGTCGCGTATTGGCGATCGATGCCGAACCCCTCATCGAAACGGTTCTCATAGGTGGGCAACAGGGTCCCGGGCTGCCCCGCCGGGGCACGCCCGGTGATGTTCTTATAGTCGTAGGAGGCATCGCCCAGAAAGGTCACGAACCGCGGCGGGATCGACCAGTTGAAGAAGGCCGCGCGCAGGAAGTTGCGGATCGCCGCAGGATCGGTGCGACCTCCGGAGAACTGATCGTACAGCGCCGAGATCGGCACGGCCTTGGTCGCAAAGGGTGCTTGCCTGCCGGCAAGTGGCAGGTGGAAACGGCGCCACTCCACCAGAGAATCGGCAGCAGCGCGGAATCCGTCGTAGTAGACCACCAGGTACTCGGCCGCTTCACTCGAACTGCGCAGGTTCTCCAGACTCGTGAACGGGGCCTCGAGAATGTCCGTGGCCGGCATGACGGTGCGCGTGATCAGCGACTCCGGCAGTGCCAGATAGCGACGCGCGCCGGATCGAGCATCCTCGAACGAGGCGGTGCCTGCCACGAAGTTCGCGCCCAACAACTCGACCGGCGCCAAAGGCTCGGTGATATCGAAGAGCCGTGGCGGCACTGGGCTGGTGAATGGCCCCACATCGTACCGGTAGGTCCCGCTCGCGGCGTCCGTGTGGAAATCCAGCCGGTCCTCATCGGGCTCGAGCGTGCGTCGGTAGTAGATCTCGAACCACGCCAGCGCGCTGCGGTCGAAGCGCTGCGAGCACCCCGGAATGGACAGCAACGGCACCTGGGCTGCGAAACGGTTGTCGCGCCGCTTGAGGAAGGTGGCCGTGGTGTCCCAAGTCTGACCGGCCCGGTCGCGCGAGGTGATTCCGTCCCAGACGCGTCGCGGGAAGGTGAGATTGTTCATCGTCACATCGAGGGCGTGATCGCCATAGCCATCGGGGCAGAAGAAGTTATGCGTCAGGCCCCACTGCCGCGACCGCATCCGCGCAGGCTGGGTGGTGTCGGCATGGACCAGATCGAACGCCTGCTCGAAGCGCGAACCCGGGCCCAGGCTGCGCCAGAACCACTTCTCCCAGACCAGTGTCGAGCCGATCGACGCGGCGTCGGGCCAGTACTCGAGGTCCTGCTCGAAGCGCTGGCGCTCGGGAATCGTGGTCACAAGCGTGCCAGCACCGCTTGGCGTCACCGTGCGCTGCGCGATGCGCAACGGCGCACCTCCCACGGGATCCGCGAGCGTGGCAAGCGTAAGGTAGTAATGATTGACGGTTTCGTAGGGGTGGTTCACGAACACCGTGTCGTCGTAGCCCGGATCATAATCGTCGGCCCATCCGCTCGGGCCCTGGGCGAAGAAGTAGAAGGTGTCGTCGTTCTCGCCCGCCCCACCGAACAAGCCGTCGTTGAGGACATCGATGACCCCCAGGGCCGTTTCCTTGTAGTCGCAACTGTCGCAGTAGTTCCCCTCGGGCAGCACCGGACGCCCTGGCAGGGTGAACATGCGCAGGCTGTCGAAGGGGGCCGAGGCGTTGTTGAACAGGAACAGATTGCGGACGCGCGAATAGTTGACCGAGTAGAACCCTGTCCGCCGCACTTCGAACTTGAGCCAGGTGCGCCCGGCGAACACGCTGGTGTCCGGTGGGAGCGCAATGCCCTCGACGCGCGTCGGCTCGAGCCCCATGCGCCGAGCAGCGCGGACCAACCGCGCTGTAGCCGGTCGACGCCAGGTGCGTCCCTGCTCGAAGTTGACGAGCACCGAGCGATACACCGACTCGTACGGATCGTTCGACTCGGCGGGCTCGCCCAGATCCGACACCGGCTGCACCTGCACCTCGACATCCACGCGGCGCGCCACGGATAACCGCCGCGCGGACGGCTCATAGGCGGCCGGCTCAATGACAATGCGGGCCACGCGTTGGTTGCGAAGCCACGACACGCCCAACAAGCGTGCAGCTCGC
>JANLOU010000609.1:0-7260 GCA_031366735.1 Candidatus Eiseniibacteriota bacterium | reverse complement strand
GCCCACCCACCAGGTCGAGGATTGCGCGGTTCTGCGCGGATGATTCGAGCGCGGTCCCCGACAGGATCGCCGCGAGCAGGAAGAACCACACGATGTTCCCCACACCACTTCGCAGGCCAGGCAAGCAGTCAAAACACACGGCGGCTGCGGACACGAACAACACGACCGGGCCGGTGAGCAGCAGGAACGGCAATCCGATCGCCACCAGATCGATGCGTCGATCCTCGCCGAGCAGTTGCTGTGACGCGAGCGCGACGAGCATGGCCACGAGCATCATGGAACCCAACACCAGCGCGTTGCTGAGCGCCTTGGACGCGAGATAGCCCAAGCGTGTCACAGGCGTGGCCGCGAGCACCTGGCCGACGCCATTGCGACGATCGCGCTCCACCCTGCCGCGCACCAGATAGAAGCCAACGAATAGGAAATAGACACTCGTGAGCATCGCGACCAGCACTCCCACCCACTCCGGGCCATATGCCGGCCGGTAACCATCGATCATGGTGAAAGTGCGATAGCCCGCGCGCTGCGGTGGCAACATGCCGTGCGTGAGCCACGCCATCACCAGTAGCGCAATGAGCTGCCCGGGCTGGCGGGTACGCTCCTGGAAGTCCGCCCAAGCCATGGCCCACATGCCGCGCAATGCTGCTGGGGCGAGCCGCACGCTTGGCGCCGTGGCCGAGGTGAGGAACTCGACTCCGGCGCTCATGCCACAACCTGTTCCCGGCTGCGCGCGAGAACCCACAGGTAGGCGTCTTCGAGCGATGGCTCCATCGGCGCGGCGTCATCGCGCGGGGGCGTGTCGCTCACGACGCGCAGCTGCACGGCATCGCCCCGGCGCATGGTGCCGCTGACCTGCCATACTTGCTTGGCGCGTTCCAGATCCTCGCCGCGCACCGACAACTCCCAGACCTTGCCGCGTACCAGCTCGAGTAGCTGCTCGGGCGAACCATCCGCCTGCAGCGTGCCCCCTGCCAGCAGCAGGATCCGAGCCGCAACCGCCTCGACATCGGAGACGATGTGCGTGGAGAGCACGACGATCCGCTCACTGGCAAGCTCGGTGAGCAGATTGCGGAATCGCACGCGCTCCTCGGGATCGAGGCCAGCGGTGGGTTCGTCCACGATGAGCAGCTGCGGATCATTGAGCAGCGCCTGTGCGATGCCGACGCGCTGGCGCATGCCGCCCGAGAATCCGCCCAGCGCCCGGTGGCGAGCCTCTGTGAGATTCACGAGTTCCAACAACTCATCGATGCGCCGACGCGCAGCGCGCGGCTCGAGCCCCTTGGCCGCGGCGATGTAGTCGAGGAACTCCACCGGCGAGAGCTGCGGGTAGACTCCAAAATCCTGCGGGAGATAACCCAACACGCTGCGCAATCGATCCGGCTGACGCGCAAGGTCGACGCCATCCCACAGGATGCGGCCCTGTGAGGGACGCGCGATCGTGGCCAGCATGCGCATGAGCGTGCTCTTGCCGGCCCCATTGGGGCCCAGCAGGCCCACGATTCCCGGGGTGAGCTCGAATGACAGATCGCGAAGCGCCCAGCCACGGCCGGGGTACTGCTTGCCCAGGGATTCGACCACGAGCCGCACGGGGACCTCCAGGAACAGCGGGTGTATCTCCCAGTACGCGTTCGCGCCCGAGTGGGTTGCGCCCCTCGATCAGGCGGGGCTCTCCACGGGTTCATCGCGCAGCAGCTGCTCGAGGTCGTCTGCGGTGAGGCGGCGCGCGAAGGTCTCCTCGCCGAGGATGTCACGGGCCAGATCGGCCTTGCGCTGTTGCAGCTCGAAGATCCGCTCCTCGACCGTGCCGGCGGTGAGCATGCGGAACGCGATCACCGTGCTCTTCTGGCCGATCCGGTGCGTGCGATCGATGGCTTGCGCCTCGACCGCCGGATTCCACCACGGGTCGAACAACACCACATGGCTCGCCGCAGTCAGGTTGAGCCCCGTGCCGCCGGCCTTGAGCGACAATAGGAACACGCACGGCCGCTCGTCGCGCTCAAACGCATCCACCACTTCGCCGCGCCCCGTCGTCTCACCCGTCAACCAGTGCAATGGAATCGAGCGCTCGACCAGTTCCTCACGCAGCAGCTTGAGGCACTCGACGAACTGCGAGAACACCAGCACCTTGTGGCCTTCGGCGAGCAACTCCTCGAGCAACTCGAACAGCTCTGTGAACTTCCCAGAACCCAACGCTCGCTTGCCGCCCGCCAGAGCCGGATGGCAGCAGATCTGTCGCAACCGCGTCAGTGACGCCAGTACCTCGAAGCGCTTTTCCTGGAGCCCGCCCGGTCCCTCGTGGAGCGACCTCACCAAGCCGCGTGCTCGCGTGAGTTCGGACAAGTACAGCTTGCGCTGACCTGGCGTCAGCTCGCAGTCGATCCGTTCCTCGATGCGCGGCGGAAGATCCTGCGCGACCTGCGACTTGAGGCGGCGCAACATCACCGGGCGCAACTTGGCCGCGAGCAGGCGGCGCGTGTAGGGCGGCGCTTCGGGACCGTCATAGCGGGCCACGAAGGCGGTGCGCGACCCCAGATAGCCCGGGTTCACGAACGACAGGATGCTCCAGAGGTCGAGTGCGCGATTCTCGAGCGGCGTGCCCGTGAGCGCGAGCCGATGCTGGGTCTGCAACGCAAGCGCGGCCTTGGTCACCGCGGCAGCAGGGTTCTTGATGTGCTGCGCCTCATCGAGGATGGCCGCGCGCAACGGCACCTCGCGCCAGTACTCGGCGTCGCGGCGCAGTAGTGTGTAGTTGGTGATGAGCAGGTCGTGTTCGGCGATGCCGCGCCGCAACTCGTGGCGCCCCGCGCCCTCGAGCGCGAGCACGCGCAGCCCGGGCGTGAAGCGCGCCGCCTCACGCACCCAGTTGTGCACGACCGATGCCGGGCACACCACGAGCGTCGGACCCGGCGTTGGGCTGGTGACGCGCAGGTGCTCGATCCACGCCAACGCCTGCACCGTCTTGCCCAGCCCCATGTCGTCCGCGAGCACCGCGCCGAGCCCCGTGGAGGTGGTCCAAGCCAGGTACTCGAAACCCTCCTGCTGGTAGGGGCGCAGTGTGGCGTGCAACCCCACGGGTGGAGGCAACTCCGGCAGCCCTGCGAACTGCGCAACGCGGCCGCGGAGCTGGCGCAACTGCGAAACAGCGTCGTCGCCCACACCCATGCGCTCGAGCGCCGCAAGACTGGCTTCGCTCGCTTGCGCCAACTGCCACAGCGTCACGCGTTGTGTGCCGGCGCCCATCTCGACGCCAAGGTCCGCGAGTGTCTCGGCGGCGGCATCGGCGGCCTGTGCGATCTCGCGCCGCACCCAGCCACTGGCAAGTTTGACCAGGGGTTCGCGGCTCGAGCGCAACCGCGCCAGATCCTGCTGCGTCAGCGTCAGGCCCTCGGCCTCCCAATCCGCCGACACCTCGAACCAATCGATGCCACTCGAAGCGACCTTCACACTTGGGCGCACCACGCGCGCGCCATCGAGCAGTCGCCGCGCCGCGCGATTGCCGTACCAGCGCACTCCGGTGGGTCGCGCACTCCACGAGCGGAGCAGCACATCCGCGGTGCGCGCACTCACGCGCAACCACGCGCCCACCATCACATCGTGCTCGGGCGGTGCGCTGCCGCCGGGGGCGCGCTTGCCCGCCGACAACAGCGGCAACGGGCCCAGCCATTCCGACAGCCCACGCAGCCGTTCCAGGTCGGGTTGTTCGAGCCACGGATCCTCGCTGCCTTGGAACGGAACCGATGGCACATGCTGGGGCAACGACGACTCCGACGACGGAACAGCCCCGGCCTCCTCGTCCGCATCGGTCGGCGCGCCGTCGGAGTCATTCGACAACTCCTCGGCACCGACCTCGGGAGCCTCGAGCGCACCGCTCTCGGCAAGCACCGCGACATCCGCGATGCGCTCCCACCCCGCGAGCGGGGTCCACTCGAACAGCACCTCTCCCGGCGCCAGTCCCTTGGTGGGATCCCAGTCGGCCGCACCCGCGTGCGCGAATACGCGCAACTGCAACCAGTCACTATCGCGCAGGTCCAGACACACGATCGGCGAGGCGTGGTGGATCCGCGTGAACGGGCGGATCGCCTCGCGCACGCTGGCGAAGCGTTCGGCAAGGTGCTCGAGCACTTCGCGGTCCTCGCGCCGCAGCGGCAGGCCATCGCGTTCGCTCAGGACACGCACCACCTCGGGCGGCGGCTCCTCGTGGACGCGATGGAACGCGCCCGCCGCGAGCACGACACTGGTGCGATAGCCCAGTTCCGTGCGCTCGCCCGGCACGCGAACCACTTCGGAGAAAGGCTTGGTGCGACCATCCGGCCACACGAGCGACAGGCGCAACTGCAACGCGCCTTCGACCCGGACGCACTCGGGGCGCAACGCCAGCGACTCCTCGTGCACATCGAGTCGGGCCCCTCGCTTCAGCCCACAGCGTGCGGCCAACTCGGGGGGAAGCGTGTCGCCCCACACCACGAACGGCGAATCGATTGCGCGATCCAACAACACATCCAACTGCGGCCCGTTCAACTCGTGCGGCTCGGTGCTGCTGGTGAAGGCATAGCGGAACTCGCCGCCGATCAGCATGCGCAGCAGCCGCGCCTGCGGCGGCGATAGCAAGCCGGGGTCCCGGCGCAGTTCCGCCGCAAGTGTCTCGAGTTGCGGCCCCGTGCGCGGCGCATCGAGCAGGCGTCCCGAGGTGAGCCGCGGCTGCAGGGTGACGCTCACGGAACCATCGGGGTGCGCGATCAACCCAAGCAGCAGGCGCAGCCGCCGGGGTTGCTCTCCTGCGCTGCGGGACCAACGATCCAGTGAGTGCAGCACCTCGCGGCGCTGACGCTCCTCCAACTGCAAAATCAGATCCGCCCGATCGAAGTAAGGCGCGAGCAGCGGATGCACGCGACCATGGTCCGCGGCGGCGATGGCGCGGGCCAGATGGTGGCAGCGCAGGTCGGGGTCGGGCTCGGCCACCAGATCGTGCAGGCCAGCGCCGGGCAATACGAATGCATCCAGCCCCATCTCGCGCAACAACTCGAGCGCGGCGTGGTGTCGTTCGTACGGCGGGCCCTCACGCAGGCGGGTGAGCGCATCGCGCAACGAAGCCGTACCGCTCGCTGCAGACGGGCCACCCGGACGCCACTCGACCGGAAGGCTCTCGTCGAGTGCATCGCGCTTCTGCAACCCATCCCGGCGCGACGCCCCCGCGACCAGCAATCCGAGCGCGAACGCATGCTTGCACCAAGGCGCACTCGGGCATGAGCACAGGGGCGCCCACGCTGTTTCGGCCCAACGCCAGCGTGTCTGGTAGGGGCGCGAACCCATCACCTCGGCCGAGATGACATCCGACTCGAACGCCAGACCCGACACGCGTCCGCCGCGCGCATACTCGGATCCACGCACCTTGAGGTAGCGCGGGAAGGTCACGAGCGTGTCGAACAGGGCGTCGCGCTGCTCCGGGGTGAGCGAAGTCGCGATATCGGTGGGCAACGAGACCATGGGGTGCGGGCTCACTCGGGTAAGGGGCATCCGACGCCTGCTGGCGCGGAACGCGGTACCATACCACAGCAGCCGAATAGGAAAGTCCGAGCGATGGCAAGAACTACTGAATCGCCGCGGATCCTGCGCCTCAAAACTTCAGCGTTTGAGCTCACCCACCCGGACGCGACGCGCAATCGCCTGCAGGCCCTGGCCACTCACGCGCAATCCCGGGCCCTTGGCGTCCATGAAGGGTTCCAACCGAACCGTGCGCCCGTCCAGCAGGTCCCACGCCACCAGCCCCCCCTCGGCCGAGGGTGCAAGCGGCAACAAGATGGGCGCGGGGCGCTCCTCATCGAACGCCACATCCAACAATCCGTTCTCCAGCCACGCGAGCGAGGCCCGGGTTTCGCCACGCACGAAACGCAGCCTTGCATAGGTGCGCGAACCATTCGTCAACCACGGCAGCGCAATCGTGCCTTCGAGCGTCACGGCTTCGAGCGCCCCATAACGACGGATGCGCTCCGCCATGGCCCGCCGCAGTGGCTCGAGCCAGAACTTCTGCTCGACCTCGTGCAACTCGCCCCGCAACGCGGAGTCGGTCGGCGCGCTCGCGGCGCGCCACAGGCGCTCGGCGCGCGCATCCAGCGCTGCACGCGCGCCCAGCGAATCCGACCCGCTCACCAACGCCATGGCATCCGGGCCCGCGAGCAACATGCGCAGCGCGTCGGCATCGCGCTCGAGCACCAGCGTACCGCCCTCGCCGACCTCCCACGCGCCGGCCAACGCCTCGAGACGCTCGTGCGGCCAACTCACAGTGGCGGGTGGCAGCATGACTGGGACACCATCGAGCAGTCGCCAGAGCGTGCGTTGGATCGCAGTGACCGGCAGGCTTCGTCCATATCGCTCCCCGCTCATCACCACCGCCGTGATGCGCCGCGGCGCGCGGCGCATGAACCAGGCTGCCGCGTGATAGCCCGGCACATCGCCCCCGATCGAGACGCGATCCGGGGCGTCGACCTCGGGCACCAGGTACAGTCCGAATCCATAGAACAAGGCGCGCGCAAGTGGCTGGCGTCGCACCATCATGGTGTCGAGCGCCCCGATCGACAGCGGCCCCGCACCTTGCAGCGTGCGTGCCCAGCGGTGCAGGTCGAGCGCGGTGGAGACCAGGTCGCCCGCGCCGCTGCCCGCCCACTTCTGCCGCCAATCGCGCAGCGACCCGTTCATCGTCCACTCATTGCGCGCCATGGCGACATCGCGCACCGAAGCTGCGAAGCGCGCGCCCGTGCCGGAGCTGCGCATCCCGCTGGGCAGCAACATCGCGTCGTGCGCCAGTTCCACATAGGTGCGGCCGGTGGCCTGCTCGAGCACGGCGGCAAGCAACTGATACCCGGCGTTGGAATACAGGAAACGCTCGCCCGGCACAGCGCGGAGCGGCTCGGCGAGCGTTTTGGCCACCACCTGATCACGCGAGTCGTCCTCGTCCACCGCATCGGCGTCCATGGGCAGACCGGAGGTATGCGTGAGCAGCATCCGCAGCGTGATCCTGCGTTTCTCGTTGGGCACGCCGACGAGCCAGCGCGCGAGGGTGTCATCGAGCGAGAGCTTGCCCTGCTCGGCGAGGTGAACGACGAGCGCCGCCGTCACGCTCTTGGTGATCGAGCCCAGCGCAAAACGCGTGTCGGGTCCGATGCGGCGCCCGCTGCGGTCGGCCACGCCCGAGGCCAACTCGGCGATCACGCTGTCGCCCTCGGCGACCACGATCTGGCCCGCGAACCCGAACGCGGCGAGGCC
>JANLOU010000556.1:0-6612 GCA_031366735.1 Candidatus Eiseniibacteriota bacterium | reverse complement strand
ACGAGGGCCTCGATGAGCGAGAGGCCAGTGGAATCGAGAGGGACCCGATGCCAAGCACCGGGCCCCCTCTGGGCAGAGACAACTTGCTTCACGCGCGGCTTGGAGCTACGCACGATGGGACTACGATTCAGTCCACTCAGGCCCTGAAGTGCGCGAGTGCTTGTAAGTGACAGTGAGGCCGGCGGTGGTCTTTCCGGTGACGCCCGTTGCTGTGATGGTGAAGCCGTCCAAAGGATTGTCGGAGGCCACGGAGAAGTTCCAGTTCTGCTTGGCCTCAGACAAGTCGAGGCGAAGGTCAGTCTCGACGGCTGCGACGTTGGCGAGCGGAGCCTTGAAGGTGGAGTAACGCTGGAGGTACACCTGCTCCGCCGAGACGATGGCGCCGATCGCGCCCTTGGCCTCCGTCCGCTGCGCATCTTTCACATAGTTGGTGTACAGCGGGACGGCGACTGCTGCGAGGATCGCCACAATGACGATCACGACCATCAACTCCATGAGGGTGAAGCCACGCTGATTTCGCTTCATCCGATGTATCTCCTTCTGGGTCGCCTGTGGATGCGTACGAGAGGGAGAGAGTGGGCTCTCGCGCGCATCCGCTTGAGACCCGGGGCGTCCGACCAAAGACGGTCCCGGATCGTGTGTCACTGATTCAAGATGCCCGACCGCATGGCGTGACCGAGGCTGAAGATCGGTAAGTACAGCGCCACGAGCATCAGGCCAATCACCAAACCGAGCACCACGATGGCGATCGGTTCGACCAAAGACGAAAGTCCGTCGACCTTGGCGGTCACCCGCTGCTCGTAGAAATCCGCAGTGCGCGACAGCATCTGGTCCAGTTTACCCGTTTCCTCAACGGTCGCCGTCATCTGGATGAGCATCTCGGGAAACTCCCCCGACGCCTCCATGGCCCGCGAGAGCGAGACGCCCTCTTCGACCTGTTGGCGCACCACATCGATCCCGCGTTCGAGCACCTTGTTCCCCGGCACCGGGCGCATGATCTTCAGGGCGCTCAGGATCTGCGTGCCGCTGGAGGTCAGGATACCCAAAGTCCGCGAGAACTTGGTGATAGCGTACATCCGGATGAGGTCGCCGAACAGGGGGAGATCGAACTTCATGCGGTCCAGTCGGTACCGCCCCTCCTCCGTCCGGGCCCAGTACCAGAGGGCGATGCCCGCCAGGATCAGCCCCAGCAGCACCAGGGGGGCATTATTGGCAACGCCTTGGCTGAAGCTGAGCAGGATCCGGGTGGGGAGCGGGAGTTCCACTTTGAAACGGCTGTAGATCGTGGCGAACATGGGGATGATCTTGAGGAGCATCGCCATGAACACCAGGAACGCGAAAGTCAGCACGAAAGTGGGGTAGCGCAGGGCCGCCTCCACCTTGAGCCGCAGCACTTCGGCCCGCTCCAGGTAGGACGCGGTCTGGTCCATGACCACATCCAGCGTTCCCGAGATCTCACCGGTGTGAACGAGGCTGACGAACACCTCGTCGAAGATGCCCGGGTGGCGCCCCAGCGCGCTGGCCAGCGACTGCCCCTTCTGAACTTCGTCGCCGACGCCCTCGAGCACTTCGGCCAGGCGCTTGTCGTGGTGATCGCGCGCGATGCTGCGCAGTGAGCGCACAAGCGGCAGGCCTGCCGAGATCATGGTCGACAACTGCCGCGCGAATAGTGCGACCGAGCCCGACTGCACGCCGCGCCCGACATTGCGCAAGGACGTCCGCAGTTCCTCTGCAAGGGCGGTGAACGCGCTCGGGTTCCGCAACTGCTCGCCGCTGGCGGTGCGTGTCTCGATGAATACTGGCGTGAGCTGCATGTTGGACAGCATGCGCAGCACCTCGTCCTCGGAGGTGGCGACCTCGATGCCTTCGTGGGGGCGACCATTCGCATCGCGCGCGCGGTAGAAGTAACTGGGCACTATTCCAAGTCTCCGAGCGTGGCGGAGCGCACTTCATCGATCGAGGTGACGCCCTCCTGGATCTTGCGGATGCCTGCTTTACGCAGGGTCATGAAGCCGTTCTCGACCAGGTGGCGCTTGATCTGGTCCTCGTTCGCGCCGTCGAGCACCAAGCGGCGCACATGGCGGTCCAGTTCGAGTACTTCGAACACGGCGGTCCGGCCAGAATAGCCCGTCTGCTTGCAGGTCATGCAGCCGCGCCCGCGCGCCACCAATCGGCCCTTGAGCGCAGCGCCATCGTCGCCGAGCGAGGCCAGTTGTTCGGAGTCGGGTAGTACCATCTCTTTGCACCGCTCGCACACTTTTCGCACCAAGCGCTGGGCCATCACCAGTGACATGGCGGAGCCCACCAGATAGCGCGCGACGCCCATATCGACCAGGCGCGTGAGCGTGCCCGCGGTGTCGTTCGCGTGAACCGTGCTGAAGACCATGTGGCCGGTGAGCGCGCTCTTGACCGCGATGTCGGCGGTCTCGGTATCGCGGATCTCGCCGATCATGATGACATCGGGGTCCTGTCGCAGGATCGACCGCAGCGCGCGCGCGAAGGTGAGCCCGACCTTCTGGTTCGCGTGCACCTGGCTGACGCTCTCGATGTGATACTCGATCGGGTCCTCGACGGTGATCAGGTTCTTGTGCACCGTCTTGATATCCTGGAGCGCTGAGTACAGCGTCGTGGTCTTGCCACTGCCGGTCGGCCCGGAGATGAGCACCATGCCGTAGGGCTGGCGGATGACCCGTGCGAAAGCATCGAGTGCAATGCCATCGAGCCCGAGACTGGAGACCTGCCGGTTGAATGCGCTCTTGTCGAACAAGCGCATCACCACCTTCTCGCCGTGCGAGGTGGGCAGCGTCGACACGCGCAGGTCGACCTCGCGGTCGGGCAGATGCACGGTGAGGCGGCCGTCCTGCGGGAGCAGGCGCACGGCGATGTCGAGGTCGGCAAGCACCTTGATGCGCGAGACGATGGCCATCTGCAGATGCTTGGGCGGCTTCATCACTTCGTGCAGCACGCCGTCGATACGGAAGCGCACCATGATGCGGTCGCGCGAGGGTTCCACATGGATGTCGCTTGCGCGTTGGTCGATCGCCTCGGCGATCATCAGGTTCACCAGCCGCACGACGGGCGCGTCCTCGACCTGTTGGCGCAGTTGCGCCAGGTCCACTTCGTCGCTGTCGTCAGTGGCGGCGGTCAGGTCGATGTTGTCGAGAATCGCGCCCAGATGCTCGGTGGCTCGCATCTCGGAATAGAACCCGTCGATGGCCTCCTTGACATCGGAGGGCTTGCCGATCCAGACCTTCAGCTGGCAGCCCGTGAGCGCGCGCAGGTGGTCGAGCGAGACCACATCCAGCGGGTCGCCCACAACCACCTCGAGTATCTCGCCATCCTTTTGCAGGGCAAGCACCAGCGCCTCGCGCGCCAGATGCTCGGGCACCAGCTGCACCGCCGTGCGGTCGGCGAGCGAGAGTCGCTCGGCGGTCGCGATGGGGAGCGAGAACTGCTCGGCGAGGACTTCGATCACCTGGGCTTCGGTCGCGAACCCCAACCGCGCCACGACCTGACCCAAGCGCTCTTTGTCCACACGCTGCTGGAGGGCTTGGGAGACTTGTTCGGGCGTCACCAACCCGCGTTCCACGAGGATCTCGCCGAGCCGACGGGTGGTGAGGCGGAACGAGGTGCTCATCGCGTGCCCCCTTCACCGGCCAGCGGCGCCGGGCGGTAGACGCGCTTCTGGAGCGAGGCGCGTTTCTCGACATCGTGGAACAGCGGGTGGGCGGTCTCGAACGAGATGAGTGATTTGTCCACCAGTTCGGCGAGCGCATCGTCCATGGAGAGCATGTCCTCGCGCAGCGAGGTCGCGATGACATTGGTGATCTGGTGCACCTTGTCGTCACGGATCAAGTTCTGGATCGCCTGGTTCACGAACATGAACTCGCGCGCGGCGACGCGGCCCTTGCCGTCGCGGCGGGGCAGCAATAGTTGCGAGACCACGGCGCGCAGCGTCAGCGAGAGTTGGGCGCGGATCTGTGGTTGTTGGTGGGGGGGGAAGGAGTCGATGATGTGGGTGACGGTCTGAGCTGCCGACTGCGTCGCCATGGTCGAGATGACCAGATTGCCGGTCTCTGCCGCGGACAGCGCCATGCTCATGCTGGTCAGGTCGCGCATCTCGCCCACGAAGATCACATGCGGCAACTGTCGTAGCGCGCCGCGCAAGCCGCGCGCGTAGGTCTTGGTATCGACGCCGACTTCGCGCTGTTCGATCACGGCTTGCTTCGCCTCGAAGATGAACTCGATCGGATCCTCGACCGTCACGATGTGGCGACGCGGGCCGGCCTGGTTCAATTGTTCGAGCAGCGATGCGATGGTGGTGGACTTGCCGGCCCCGGTCGGGCCCGTCACGAGGATCAGGCCGCGCGAGGTGGACAGGAGCTTTTCCACGACATGCGGCGCCAGGCCGATATCCGCGGGGACTGGAATGTGCAGCGGCACGATGCGGATGGCTGCGCCCCAATGACCGCGCTGAATGAACAGGTTGATGCGGAAGTGCGCCACGCCCGGCAGGAAGTAGCGCGAGTCGAGTTCGAGGTCGCGCAGGAAGCGTTCGTGCATGGCAGGCGTGAGAAAGCTCTCGGCCATGCGGCGTGAGTCGAGCGGGGAAAGCACCGGGCAGTCCTCGAGCGCCACGAGCGAGCCCGCCACATTCAGCATGACTGGATGGCCCGCCGTGATGATGAGATCCGACGCGCCCAACTCCACGGCACGGCGGAGCACGATGTCACGCTCGAGGGGGTATGAACTCACGTTCCGAGGTCGCTCGCGGACTCCGCGCGGCCGCCGTCCCCGCGGAGCAGGACTAGCGCTGTGCATAGGTTGTGCGGTCCTGCGGCGCGGTCCAGAGTAAGGGGCGGCCATTGAATCATGGACGGGCCGGGGAGCCCGCCAAAGCCTGACGGTGAGAGTCGGAAGCCACATGAGATTAGGGAGCCACGCCCCCTTGTGTCAATCGTCCGACCGATCCTTGCGGGAACTCGTGCGGCTTGCGCGGGTATCACGCATGCGGACGCGAAATAAACCGCAAGGCCAGCGCAGTTCGTGCTGGACACGCGGCCGCTTGTTTGGCACTTTACCGCTGCGCGCACCTGCTCCGGGCAGGTGTGTACCCAGGGAAGGGGCGATTCCAGCAGCTGGGACCCCTTTGATTCGGGTTCGGCGCCACGCCAGGGAAGGTCGCCCTGCGTTGCATCGAGCGTTCCACGCACTGCACTTCGCATCCCGCAATACCCCGGAACTCCCCCGACACAGGCTTCGAATGGCGGCTCCATTGCGTGCTTTGGCGCAGGGGCGTGCGGTTCGGACACTGCCTCCAGCCAACATCGGCATCCGCTCACACAGGGCATGCTTCATGCTGCGGCGACGGCGGCACCCGGGGACCTGGTGATCAGGTCGAACGGAACCCTGAGCCGCACCGACGCGGACGCAAAGCCGCGCCGGACCGCACTCTGCATCCTTGGTATGGCTCGCGCGGTGGCGCCGTGAACCCGACTTCAGTCTGGGGCCGGCGCTTTGGAGGCAGCGCTCATGCAGCGTTGGTCCTGGTATTCGGCAGTGGTGGTGTTCCTCATGCTCACGCTCACGGGAACAGCACAGGCACAGCAGACCTGGAACAGTGTCACGCTCACTTGGACGACCCCCGGAGACGATAGCTTGAGTGGAACGGCGTCGCAGTTCGACATCCGTTACTCGACTTCACCCATCACGGTCGCCAACTTCGGTGCGGCGACGCGGTGGACCACCGGTGTTCCCACGCCGGCGGCTTCGGGCACGAGCCAGACGGTCGTCGTCACGGGACTGCAGCCCACGACCACCTACTACTTCGCCATGAAGTCCGGCGACGAAGTGCCCAACTGGGCGAATGTTTCCAACATCGTTTCCAAGACAACCACTGTTGCTCCGGATGTGGTGCGGCCCGCGGCGCTCGTCGTTGCTTCGAGCGCTTCGAACGACACCAGCGTCACGCTGTCCTGGGTAGCCACGGGCGACGACAGTCTGACGGGCACCGGCTCGAGCTACGATGTTCGCTATTCCACGGTGCCGATCACGGCAGCGAACTGGGCCAGCGCGACCCAGTCCACGGGCGAGCCCACGCCTTTGGTCGCGGGCACCGCCCAGACATTCAAAGTGAACGGCCTCGCGCGCCAGACGCAATACTATTTCGCGGCGAAGCTCTCGGATGAGGCGGGGAACAGTTCGGCACTTTCCAATGTGCTGAGCGTGACCACGCCGGACACGAAGCCCCCGGCAGCCATCACGGATCTGGTGGTGGGTTATCTCGGACTGGATCTCTCCAGCGTGGCTTGGATGTCACGTCGGGGCGGCGGCAGGTAGGGGCGGAATGGGACTCGAGCGCGCGCGCGGCCAGAGCCGCACCACCACGACTCGAGCATCCGGAATCCTCCTCGCCAGCTTCATGCTGATTGCGCTCCTCGCGCCCGTGCGGGTTCACGCACAGGGTGCGGGGAGCGATTCGTTGACCCTGTTCTGGACCGCCCCGGGGGACGACGGCACCGTGGGCACCGTAGCTTCGTACGAAGTGCGGATGTCCACCTCCCCGATCACCGAGGCCGAGTTCGAACTGGCCACGCTGATCGCGAACCCGCC
>JANLOU010000514.1:0-8376 GCA_031366735.1 Candidatus Eiseniibacteriota bacterium | reverse complement strand
GCAGTTGTGGATGGTGGTGGGTGGGCTCGTGATCGCGCTGCTCGTGTGGCAGGCGTTCACGGGCTTTCGCCAGAGCAACTCGCAGCCCCTCGCAGGTGCCAAGCCCGATCAGCAGAAGCTGGTCGACCAGGCTCGCGCTGCGATTGCCAGGGACTCGCTCGACTTGCAGGCCCAGATCACGCTGGCCAATGTGTTGTATGACACCGGCAACTGGTCCGAGGCCATCGTGCACTACCGCACTGCGAATCGGATCGATCCCACGCGCGTGACCACCGTGGTCGATTTGGGTGTGTGCTACTACAATCTGGGCGATCCGATCACCGCCAAGACGCTGTTCGAGAAGGCGCTCACACTGGACCCGCAACAGCCGGTCGCGCTGTTCAATCTGGGCATCGTCGCCGAGTCACAGAAGAACGATGCCCTGGCGCTGGATTTCTTCCGCCGGGCCAAGGCTGCCAATCCGCCGCAGGGCATGCTGCAACCGCTCAGTGAGCATGTGCGCACGGTCACCGAACGCATGTCGGGCGCCGCGCCGCCCGCAGCGCGCTAGCCGGGCAACAGTTTCATCGCGCGCAGGGCCGCTAGGAGCTTCGGCCCCACGCCATCCTCGTGGCCCAGCGCCACCGCGGTCACGATGCGCGCAAGGTCGTCGGGCGTGTCCAGGTCATCCCGCACGGGCAGCGTTTCGACCGACAGCCCCAAGCCGGTCGCGCGCGCCACGGTCTCGGTGAACACCGTTGCGGTGCTCCATTCCATGCCGGTGAACAGCGCCGGCGCCGGCCGCGCCAGGCCGACCAGCCAGTAGCCGCCATCGCTCGCGGGCCCCAGCACAAGGTCGGACCGATCCAGCGCATCGAGCGCGTGCTCGAGCAGTGCTGGCGTCAGTCCGGGACAGTCCGAGCCCACCACCACCGCGTGCGCTCCGCCCACGAGCAGCGTGTCGAACGCATCGGTCATGCGGGCTCCCAGATCGGCACCCTTCTGCGCATGCCAGAAGAATCCTTGCGGTGCGCGTCCCTCCTGGGGTACTTCGGCCCAGAACACCGTACGAGTGTCGGCTCGGGCGAGCCGGACAACCTCTAGCGTGTCCTCCAGCATCGCCGCATACAACTGGCAGGCGAGGTCGGGCGGCAGCGCCGGCGACAGGCGCGTCTTCACCTGCCCCGAGACGGGCTGGCGCGCGAACAACGCGATCCGCTTGGGGTGTTCACTCAAGCCGTCACTCCTTGGGAATTGGGGGCGAAGGGGCTGCGATGCGTGCTCCGGAGCGCGCACCTTAGCTGCTTGGACGGGCTGCAGGAAGGGATTCCCCGCATGGTTGACACCTTCTCTCGCGGCTCCCTAATGTCTGCTTGTCCTGCCGCTTTCCTGCGTCGGCCGACTGAGGCCGGTCCGTTCCCATCCCCGTCCAACTGTGAGCGTCTTCATGTCGAACCACTACCAGCTTGTCGTCGTCGGCACCGGCCCGGGCGGCTATGTCGCCGCGATCCGCGCCGCACAGTTGGGCCTCAAGGTCGCCGTCATCGAGAAGGACGAGCTGGGCGGCACCTGTCTCAACTGGGGTTGCATCCCCACCAAGGCGTGGGTCGTGACGGCGCATCTCTATGAGCAGATCAAGCGCGCCAAGGAGTACGGCATCATCGTGGGCGAGCCCTCGATCGACTGGACCGCGCTGGTCGAACGCAAGAACAAGATCGTGAAGCAGTTGACGGGCGGCGTGAAGCAACTGCTCTCGGGCCGGCAGGTCGACATCCTCAAGGGCACCGCCCAGCTCACCTCGGCCAACAAGATCGCAGTCGCGCTCAATGCCGGTGGCACTCAGGAAATCACCACCGACCACATCATCCTCGCGACGGGCGCCTACGCGTGGATGCCGCCGGGGTTCGACCTGGACGGCGAGCGCGTGATCAGCAGCAAGGAAGCGCTCGACCTGACGAAGCAGCCCAAGCGCATCGCCATCCTGGGCGGCGGCGTCGTCGGGAGCGAGTTCGCGTGCTTCTTCGCGGCCATCGGCACGCAGGTCACGCTCATCGAACTGCTGCCACGACTGGTCATGGCGGAGGACGAGGAGATCTCGGCCACCCTCGAGCGCGAGATGAAGAAGCAGAAGATCGCGCTGCACCTCAACACCAAGGTCGAGGATCGCAAGGACAACTCCGACGGGTCCATCACGCTCACGCTGGCCGGCGGCAAGAAGGTCGATGTCGACACCGTGCTGGTCGCCACGGGTCGCCGCCCTTACAGCGAAGGCTTGGGGCTCGCCTCGGTGGGTCTGGGTGTCGAGGGGCGCGGCAAGATCGTCGTGAACGATCGCCTGCAGACCAAGGTTCCCAATATCTACGCGATCGGCGATGTCACCGACATAAAGCAACTCGCGCACTTCGCGTCCGCCCAAGGCAAGAGCGCCTCGGAGCTCATCGCGGGACATCCGGCGCAGACCAACTGGCGAGCCGTGCCGGCCGCCACTTTCACGCACCCCGAGATCGCCAGCGTCGGCATGACCGAGAGCGAGGCAAAGGCCGAGGGGCGCACCGTCAAGATCGGGCGTTTCCCGTTCCGCGCGCACGGCCGCAACATCGCCGATGGCGAGACCACGGGATTCGTCAAGATCGTGGGGGATGCGACCACCGATCAGGTGTTGGGTGTGCATATCATCGGCGCCAAGGCCAGCGAACTGATCCACGAGGGAGCGCTGGCGATCGCGGCGGACCTGAATGTGCACGATCTGGCGCAGGCCATCCATGCGCATCCGACCGTGACCGAGGCAATCGGCGAGGCCGCCGAGGATGCCGAAGCGTTGGCGATCCACCTGCTGCGCACCGAGGCCAAGCCGCTCGCGGCGCGCTGAACCGAGTGCGCCGGGCCCGCGGCGTTCCCACGCTGCGGGCTGCCTAGCGTGCCGTAATCGTCGTGTCGCGCCTGCCTTGGCCGCGACCGGTCCACCCCGGGAGTCCCCGCGTGCCGCGCACCCCGATCGTCCCTCTGGCCTTCGCTGCCGTCGCGATGCTCGTGACGCTGATCTCGGCCGTGCTCGCCTACCAAGGTGTGCGCTCGGCGTTCGAGCAGACCTCGGCGCGCAGGCTCGCTCAGATCGCCGAACTCGCGGCCTCGCAGGTGAGTCCCGCCGATGTCGCCGACCTGCGGCAGCGGGGCGCCGAGGGGAGCGGGTTCGCAGTGCTCGAGACGCAACTCCTGCCGCTGCGCGCGACCGCCGGACTGACGGGGCTGTCGCTGATCGACACCACCCGCCGGGTGCTGTTCGATGCGGATGACGAGACGCGGTTCCAGGAGATGAGCGCGCTCGACACGCTGGCGCACGATTCGCTGGCCGTCGCACTCTCGGGGCGCCGTTCGAGCTGCGCTTATTCCACCGGCGGTGGTGCACGCCGCGCCGCGTTGGTGCCGATCCGCGCGGACAGCCGCGTGGTCGCCTTGGTGGTGAGCGAGATCGCACCCGATTGGTTCGCCGAACTGGAGCGGCTGCGGCGTCGACTCGCGTTCATCACGCTGGTGAGTTTCGTGGCCATCGCGCTGCTCACCGCGCTGCTGGTGCGGGTCACCGGTGAACAACTCCTGCTCGAGCGTCGGCTCTCGCGCTCCGAGAATCTGGCCGCCATGGGTCGGCTCACCGCGACACTCGCCCACGAGATCAAGAACCCGCTCGCCATCATCCGCGGTTCGGCCCATCGGCTGGGAAAGCTCGAGCCGCAGGCGGCTCGCATGCGTGACTCGGTCATCGAGGAAGTCGACCGACTCACCCGGACAGTCGGCCGCTACCTGCAGTTCGCCCGGGGCGAGACCACGCCGGCCGAGCACGGCGATGTGGCGGCGGCACTGGTCGCCACGCTCGACCTGATCGAGGGGGAGGTGCGTTCGCGCCGATGCACGCTCGTGCGCGCGGGCGACATGCGTGCGGCGCGCGTGGCGCTGGACGGCGAATCCCTCAAGCAGGTGTTCCTCAACCTGTTGCTCAATGCGCTCGAAGCCAGTCCCGAAGGGGGCGAGGTGAGCGCCACGCTGGAGCGCCGGGGCGAGCGGATGGTCGTGCGGATCCGCGATCAGGGGCCGGGCCTGCCGCCCGAGGTCCTGGCCCGATTGGGAGAGCCGTTCTACACCACCAAAGCGCAGGGCACGGGGCTGGGATTGTTCCTCTCCAGGCGCTTGCTGCATTCGGGTGGGGGCGAGTTATCCGCAGAGGTTCCAGCCGGGGGAGGGGCCGAACTCGTGGTCAGCCTGCCGCTCGCGGGTTGAATCGCGGGCCGCGATGACCGATAACCGTTCTGCAAGCGCGGACGCTGCCGCCCGCGAGCAACTCGATCCTGTGACGGAGGCTTCCGTGCGTCTGCGAAACCTGGTTGCGACGGCGTTCATGCTCGGCTCCCTCATTGGGGCGGCCGGTTGCTCGAAGCATCACCGCATCGAGATCCAGTCCGACACCTGTTGGGACGGGATCATCAACAGTCAGCAGAATATCAACGGGTGCCGCAACAAGAACTACAAGATCATTGGCGACCTGGGTTGTGTCCGCATCCAGAAGCAGACGGCGGTCGGATATCTGCGTGTGCGTGTCGACAGTGGCGCTTGGAGCGAAACGAGCGAACAGTTCGGGCTACTGCAGATCTGCCAATGAGCTTCGCCCGCTGGAGGAGTGTGTGAAGGTCCTGATCGTCGATGACGAAGTGAAGAATGCCGAGCTGACCGCTGCCGAGCTGGCGGACGCCGGTTTCGCCACCGAGTATGTCACTGGCGGCGCGGCAGCCCTGCAGACCTTGGAGCGTGGCGGCTTCGATGCGGTGGTCACCGATCTGCGCATGGCGCAGCCCGACGGGATGGCGCTGCTGCAAGCAGTGCAACAGCGCTGGCCCGGGACCATCGTCATCATGATGACCGCCTATGGCGCGCTGGAGACCGCCCGCAAGGCGCTCAAACTTGGCGCCTACGATTACATCGAGAAGGAAGGCGACTTCTGCGAAGTGTTGGCGATGTCGCTGCGCGAGGCAGGCGAACGACAGATGCTGCGCAGCGAGAATCAGGCGCTGGCAGCGCAGGTCGACACGCTGCGCCGTGCAACGCTGCCCGTGGTGGGCGATGCGCCGGCCACGCGCGCGGTCCTGGAGCTGGCGGGCAAGGTCGCGGTCACCGACTCCACGGTGCTGATGCGAGGGGAGAGCGGATCCGGCAAGGACCTGTTCGCGCGCACCATCCACATGTTGTCCAAGCGAGCAGCGGGGCCGTGGGTGAAGGTCAACTGCGGCGCGCTGCCCGAGGCGCTGCTGGAGTCCGAGTTGTTCGGCCACGAGAAGGGCGCGTTCACCGGCGCCATCCGGCAGAAGCCGGGCCGTTTCGAGGACGCCAGCGGGGGCACCATCTTCCTCGACGAGATCGGCGAGATGCCCGTGACGCTCCAGGTCAAGCTGCTCCAGGTGATCGAGGAGAAGCGCTTCACGCGGGTGGGCGGCAATCAGACGATCCAGGTGGATGTGCGCATCCTGGCCGCCACCAATCGCCCACTCGAGGACATGGTCCGCGAGCGCACTTTCCGCGAGGATCTGTTCTTCCGACTCAATGTGTTCCCGATCGTGCTGCCACCGCTGCGTGAGCGCCGCGGCGATGTGCCACGCCTGACCGCGTTCTTCCTGCGCAAGCATGGCGCCTCGGCCGAGAAGGTGTCCCCCGCGGCGATGGCTGCGCTCGAAGCCCACTCCTTCCCCGGCAATGTCCGCGAGTTGGAACACGCCATCGAGCGCGCGCTCATCCTGGCGGGTCCCGACCCGATCGGGCCCGAGCACCTGAGTTTCGCCGGCGCGGATCCGCGCCCGAGCGAGCGCTCGTGGGTGCCGGAGATCCCGCTCGAGGGCCTGTCACTCGAAGCGCTCGAGAAGGCGCTGATCTTGCAATCGCTCGAACGCGCCGCGGGCAACAAGAGTCAGGCGGCGCGGCTCCTGGGGCTGACACGCCGCACGCTGTATTCGCGCATGGAGAAGCACGGACTGCGCAAGCCCGGAGAAGGCGGCGACGAGGGCGAGAGCGACGAGTAACGCCCCCCGTGCTGCCGCGCGCCGGTCGTGTATGCTGCGCGCGATATGAACCTCCTGCGCGGCTGGTTGTTCGACAATCTCGGGCTCAAGCTGACGGCATTGCTGCTGGCCATGCTCGTGTACCTCAATGTGTACACGGACCGGCCCGCGACCATGTTGTTGTCGTTCAGCCTGGAATACACCGGCCTGCCGGATTCGCTCACGCTGTCCGGCCCCGTGCCCTCGGTCGTGCAAGCTGAGTTGCGCGGTACGGGCAAGCGGCTGATCGGCCTGCGCGTGAAGGAGCCCCGGCTGCATCTCTCCCTGCTCGGCGCTCGTGTCGGCAACTACGAGCGGGCGCTCTCGGCCAGCGATCTTCCCCTGCCGAGCGACGGCTCGGTGACGGTCGAGAACCTGATCGGTCCGCGCGTGATCGACATCGAGATCGATCGCAAGGCGCATCGCGATCTTCCCGTGGCGCTGCAGGTGGAAGGCCGGCCGGCCCCGGGGTTCGAGTGGCGCGGTGGCGCGGTGATCACGCCGGCGATGGTCCGGGTCACCGGCCCCGAGAAGGCGCTCCTCGCGCTGGATACCCTGCGCCTGGCCGCGGTGCGGGTGGACGGCAAGCGCGACACGCTGCGCCTGCAGTTGGGACCCGAGCGCCTGCCGGATTGGTGCACCGTGTCCCCGCCCACGGTCGGCGTGCGGCTCGCCCTGGAGCGCACCGGCTCCCGCTGAGCGTCGCGCTCCGGCCCCCCGGGCGGCCGCCCCTGGCCTGCTCCGGGCTCGCAAAAGTCTTGACGGCGCTCGCAGCGGGATCCTAGATTCATGGGTGTCATCCGCGCGGCGGTTCCCACGCCAGCCGGTCGACCCGGGCCCAGTCGCATGGGCCACCGGACGCACCCCTCTGCGATTTCCGCATCCCAGCAGCGTTCCGCCGATTGCACGCTTCCCACAATCCAACCATCGAGATCCTGTCCCCGGCCACGGAACCCCAGTTCCGACCTACCGGCCCACGCCGTTCGAGCGTCGATCGCCCTTCGGGCGGTGCGCCGCATCGCACGACGCCCGCGTCACTCCCTCCCAAGGCGACCCTCCATGGACACCCAGGAAACCCAGCTCACCCCTTCGAACCCGAACACCCAGACGCTCGAACTGCAGCAGCTCAAGGTCAAGACCATGACCGAGCTGCTCGAGATCTGTCAGGTGCTCGAGATCCAGGGCACCAGCGGGCTGCGCAAGGCCGACCTGATTTTCAAGATCCTCGAGGGGCAGACCGAGAAGAACGGCCTGATCTTCGCCGAGGGTGTGCTCGAGATCCTGCCCGAGGGCTACGGGTTCCTGCGTTCGCCAACCTATAACTACCTGCCGGGCCCGGACGATATCTATGTCTCGCCGTCCCAGATCAAGCGATTCGACCTGCACACCGGTGACACCGTGTCCGGACAGGTGCGCCCGCCCAAGGAGGGCGAGCGCTACTTCGCGTTGCTCCGCGTCGAGGCGGTGAACTTCGAGAGTCCCGAGGCGGCCAAGGACAAGATCCTGTTCGACAACTTGACCCCGCTCTATCCCATCGAGAAGCTCAATCTCGAGACGCGTGACCGGTGCCTGGAGTCGCGCATCATCGATCTGGTCTCGCCGATCGGGAAGGGTCAGCGCGCGCTCATCACCTCGCCGCCCAAGGCGGGCAAGACCGTCCTGTTGCAGAAGCTCGCGAACGCGATCGCCGAGAACCACCCCGAAGTCACGCTCATCGTGTTGTTGATCGACGAGCGCCCCGAGGAAGTGACCGACATGCAGCGCTCGGTCAAGGGCGAGGTGGTGTCGAGCACCTTCGACGAGCCGGCCGAACGCCATGTGCAAGTGGCCGAGATGGTGATCGAGAAGGCCAAGCGCCTGGTGGAGCACAAGCGTGATGTGGTGATCCTGCTGGATTCCATCACGCGCCTGGCGCGCGCGCACAATACCGTCGTGCCGCACTCGGGTAAGATCCTCTCGGGCGGCGTCGACGCGAACGCGCTGCAGCGTCCCAAGCGTTTCTTCGGCAGCGCGCGCAATATCGAGGGCGGCGGTTCGCTCACCATCATCGCCACCGCGCTGGTCGAGACCGGTTCCCGCATGGACGAAGTGATCTTCGAGGAGTTCAAGGGCACCGGGAACTCGGAGCTCATCCTCGACCGCAAGATCGCCGAACGGCGCATCTTCCCCGCGATCGACATCAATCGCTCCGGCACGCGCAAGGAGGAGATCCTCATGACGCCCGATGTGCTCGCGCGCGTCTGGATCCTGCGCAAGTTCCTCAACGAACTGAGTCCGGTGGAGGCGATCGAGTTCCTCATCACCCGGATGGCCGACTCCA
>JANLOU010000507.1:0-8789 GCA_031366735.1 Candidatus Eiseniibacteriota bacterium | reverse complement strand
GGCGGGTTGGCTCACCGATCAGGTGGTCGTCGCTCCCGTGGCAGCAGTACTCGTCTGGTTGAGCCTGGGGATCCGACGCAAGGGCACGCCGCTCGTGCGCGGCATCCTCGTTTCGCTCGTCGTCGCCGCTGCCCTCGCAGCCCCGTACCTGCGATGGCAGCAGGAGTCGTACGGCGCCAAAGCCGTCTTCATGCAGAAGGCCCAATATGTCCTGTACTGGAGCCGCAGCGATTCGGTGATGGCGACGCATCGCCGGGTTCGGATGCCCGGGAACATGCCGTTCCGCCCGCTGAGCGCGAAGGAGTTCCTCCAGCGCGAAGGCCAGTTGATACGCTCCCAACCCGCCGCATACACCCATGATGTCGCATTCGAATTCCTGCACTTCATGGCACCCATGCCCGATCGGGTCCAGACCCGGAATCGATTCAATCGCGGCCCGGTACTGTGGCTGGGGGCGCTGTACTTCACACCCATTCTGGTGTTGTCCACGCTCGGGCTTTTCCTGGGAAGGGTCCCCTTGCGGGACCGTCTACTCGCAGCGGCCATCGTCCTGGCCACGGCCGCTTTCTACTCGCTGTTCTTCACCCAGACACGCTATCGGATTCCGGTCGAGCCCCAACTTTGTTTCTTGGCGGCCCTGGGTG
This sequence comes from Candidatus Eiseniibacteriota bacterium, assembly GCA_031366735.1. Taxonomy (GTDB): domain Bacteria; phylum Eisenbacteria; class RBG-16-71-46; order RBG-16-71-46; family RBG-16-71-46; genus CAIXRL01. The sequence goes on along the minus strand of JANLOU010000507.1, from coordinate 8,145 downwards.
TGATGCGGCTGCTCCCCGGCCGGAGGGATCCACAGTCATGAGAGTAGCGGTCATCGGCATCGGCGGTCCGCAGTACGCTCGGCAGAACGAAGCATTCGCCCATGGGGTGATGCGGGGTCGCTCGTTGGAGTGTGATGTCGCGAACGCTTGGCGGGTCCAGCAGACAGCGGACGCCGGTACAGGCAGTCATCAGGCGATCTGCTTCCGCGACGCTCCCCATATGCTCGATGCGATCCGCCATCATCTCGAACGCCGCGGCTAGATCACCATGGTGACCGTCCGTCGTTCTCGCCCCGAGGACCGTGCGCGCTGGGATGCGTATGTCGTGGCGCGCGAGGACTCGCATTTCGGGCAATGCATGGCATGGCTTGAACTGACGACCGAAACCTACGGCGTACCGGGCCAACACTGGCTCGCCGAGGAGGCCGGGAACATCCGAGGGATCCTCCCCCTGTTCCGCAAGGGCGGGCGCAACCCCTGCCTGTTCTCGGCCCCGGGTGGCCTCCTTGCAGAGGATGACGCAGCCGCGACGGCGCTGCTCGCACCGGTGCGCGAGCAAGTGGCACGGGAACGCCTCGCTTATGCCGAGTTGCGGGATCAAAGGCGCGCATGGCCCGACCTCGCCACGGTGGATGAGCACCTCACGATGGTGCTCGAGTTACAGCCGGACGCCGAGTCCCAGTGGAAGGCGTTCGACGCCAAGTTGCGCAATCAGATCCGCAAGGGCGAGAAGGCGAGCTTCGACTTGCGCACGGGACACAGCGCGATCGAGGCATTCCACCGCGTGATGCTCGAGAACATGCGCGATCTGGGCACGCCCCTGCGAGCACTGCCCTACTTCCGACGGGCGCTCGAGAAGCTGGGATCGAGCGCCGATGTGCTCGTGATCGAGCAGCGGGGCGCGCCCGCTGGGGCGATGTTCACCGTGGCGCACCGCGACACCTTGATGGACCCATGGGCCTCATCGCTCCGACGCTACTTCAAGGACTGCCCCAATCAAGTGTTGTACTGGGCAGCGCTGCAGTCCGCGATGCGTCGAGGGTTGCGTCGATTCGACTTCGGCCGCAGCCAGTGGGGCTCGAACACGTTTCGCTTCAAGGAGCAATGGGGGGCGCAGCCGGTCGCGCTCCATTACCAGTATGTGCTGGGCACCGCGAGCGCGGCGCCCACACTCGCGAGCCAGAAGGGGTCGCTCGACGCCGTGGTGAAGCTGTGGCAGAAACTCCCACTGCCGCTCGTGAAACTATTGGGCGAGCCTGCCAAACGCATGTTCCCGGAGGTGCTCTGATGGCGCCCACACCCATCACGACCCGCGTCGCGCGGGCGGAGTATGAATCCCGCATCCACCCACGCTCGCTGCTGCGCGTGCTCTGGCAGAAACTGCTGCACCAGCAGGCCCGCAATTGCATCCCACCCGAACTGCGTCTGACGCTGTACCGCGCGATGGGCATCTCGATCGGGCAGCACTGTTTCGTGGGGCTGGATACCTGGCTCGATGACCAGTTCCCGGAGTTGATCGTCATCGAAGACGATGTGACGATCTCGTTCCGAGTCACGGTGATCGTGCATGACGACGCGAAGCGGATGGACCGCACCCAGGCAGGGGCGGGCGACGGCACCGTCGCCCCGGTGGTCCTCAAGCGCGGCTGCTACCTCGGAGCCGGCGCGCTGGTGCTACCGGGCGTCACGGTGGGCGAGGGGGCTGTCGTCGCGGCGGGCGCGGTCGTGACTCGCGATGTTCCTGCGGGCAAAGTGGTGGGTGGGGTTCCGGCTCGGGTGATCAAGGACGCGACGACATGAAGTGGTCGCCACGGCTCGGGTGGATTGCGGCGCTGCTCGCGCTGGCCGTCGCCGGGCTCTTGGCGCCGGGGCTGCCCGGGCAGTTGGGAAGCTATGTCTGGCTCGGCGTCTTCCCGGGCATGGCCATGGTGCGGCTGCTTCTGCCCCGCGCCGGGACCATGACGCGTTGGACCGTTGGAGTGGCGCTGTCCCCCCTGGTCAGCGCGCTATTCGCCGTCGCGCTGCTTGCGGGCGGGCTGGATCTGCAGACGGGCGCGCGCCTCATCGGGCTCGCGGGCTGGATCCTGTTCGCGGGCGGCGAAGCCCGAGCCAGCGCACCCGCCGAGGCGGAGGATGCCCCGCCCTTCGACCCCTGGGTGTGGTGGGCATGTCTGGGAGCGGTCGCTTTCGTGGCGATCCCGCCTCTGGCCAACGCTTGGATCCGGGTGCGGTCGGATGGCTGGGTGCACGGAGCATTGGTGTGGGAGATCGTGCACCACGGCATTCCGCCGGTGGATCCACGGTTCATCGGCATGCCCCTCAACTATGTGTGGTTCTACAATCTCTTCATCGCCCAGCTCACGAGCCTGCGTGGGCAGGACCCCTTCACCTTCATGGCGATCATGAACGGGGTCGACATCGGCCTCGTGGTCTGGCTGGTGTGGCAACTCGGGTGGGCGGTATGGGGGGAACGACGCGCTGCGCGCGGTGGCGTGCTGCTGTTGCTGTTGGGCCTGAACGCGGGGGCCTACCTCTTGTGGCCGCTGCGGCTCGCGCGCGTATGGACGGGCGAGGTGCGGGGTTGGGCCGAAGTCCAGCGCCTCATCGCCGGCATCCGCCTCGACAGCACCGATGTCCTGTACGAACTGAATGCGCCCTTCACCCACATGGTCCAGTTCTTCGACAAGTTCACACTCGGTACGCCGATCGGCTATGCGTGGCTCATGATGCTCCTGCATTTCCTCGCCCTCGCCCGGTGGCTGGCCTCGGGAAACGGGCGCTGGCTGGTGGTCAGCGCGTTCGCAGCGGCGGGCATGCAGTTGTTCCACGGCGTGGTGGGCATGAGTGTGGTGCCCGTCACGACTGGGGCGGTCGTGCTCACCGTGTTGCTCTCACGGCGCTTGCCCTGGCTGCCCGCCCGCGGGAGGCTTGTATGGTTCGCGCTCGCAACACTGGCCGGATTCCTCGCCTGCACGCCCTACTCCCGAGCGATCTCCAAGGGCTGGGATGCGCACAAGACCGGAGTCGCGCATTCCTTCCTCCATTTCACCGGGGTGATGCCGTGGACCTTGTTGACCGCGTGCGGCATCGCCCTCGCGTTCACGCTGCCGGCCGTCCGGCGCCTGCTGCGCGAGGAGCGCGCGCTGGCCGCGTGGCTCGCGGTATGGGTGTCGGGCATGACCCTCTTCGCGGTGTTCGTGCATCTGCCGGAGGGCAATGAGCACAAGTTCGTCTGGCCGATCTTCTCGGTGCTTGCGATCCTGGGCGGCGCCTCGTGGTCGCCCGCGATGGAGATGATGCGCCGCCGCGCCGGGGCCATCGGGCTGGCGGTGGCTTTCGCAGTCCTGTTCCTGGTGCCACCTGCGCTCACGCTGCGAGGCTATGTGCTGGATCCCGGCGGCCGCAGCAGCGAAGCACTCTCGCCGCGACCCGGCGAAGAGGCGCTCTACCGATGGCTGCGCGACAGCACGAGCACGGATGTCGTGGTGATCGACAACCTCTCGCGCGACCTGGTGAATGTGTTGGGCCAACGACGCTTGCTCGCGGGAACCGTGTTCGGCCCGGAGCGGGCCGCATTTCCCGCTGCGGAGCTGGCCCGACGGCGCGCGCTGACGAACGACCTGTATGGGGCCGTGGCGGATCTGGACGGCGACCTCGCCTCGCTCGACTCCGTGCGAACGCAGGCGCGGGGACTGCATGCGGTGACCGACATCCTGGCGATCTACCGCCCGGGCGATTCCGCTCGGAACGGCACACCATGGCGCCGGCTCGAAGCCGCCGCGGGCGAGCGCGCCCGACTGTGCTATGACCGCGACGGATTCCGCGTCTATCGGCTGGTGCCCTGAGCATGCGGCCCGAGTTCCCGCACCTCGCCGCGTTCTCCTTCGACATCGAGGACTGGCACCATAGTGAGGTGAATCGGGTCGACGAGGCGTTGCGGCGCTCCGAGAGCATCGTCCATCAGGGCACGAGCGCGATCCTCGACCTACTCGCACGCCATGGCTGGCACTCCACTTTCTTCGTGCTCGGTGATGTGGTGCGCGACCACCCGGACCTGATCCGCCGGCTGGTCCAGGAAGGGCACGAGTTGGCTTGTCACGGGATGTCGCACCGTCCGGTGTGGAAGGCCACTCCTGAATCATTCCGCGCAGAACTCCTGGAGTTCCGCCGCACGGTCGAGGCCGTGCTCGGCCACTTCCCAGTGGTGGGCTTTCGCGCCCCCACTTTCTCCATCGACCGTTCGAACCCATGGGCGCTCGAGGTGCTGCGCCAGGAAGGCTACCTCTACGATTCGAGTATCTTCCCGATGAAGGTCAAGATGTACGGCACGCCGGGTGCTCCGGTCGGGATCTATCGCCCCAGCGCCCACGACCTGCGGCGGCACGACCCCGAAGGGGGCTTGATCGAGTTCCCCGTGGCGATTGCCGAGTCATTGGGACTGCGCATACCGGTGGGTGGCGGTTTCTACTTACGAGCGCTGCCGCTTGGTCTCTTCCGCCTCGGGCTCGATCACATCCTGCGCCGCCGTCCGTTCGCGCTCTACCTGCATCCGCGCGAAGTGCATCCGGAATCCGTCCGCTTGCCCATGGACCCCGTCGACGGATTCATCACCTATGTGAACCTGCACACGGTGGTCGCGAAGATGGAGCGACTCTTCGAACGCTATCGCTGGACCACGATGCGAGGGATTCTCGAGCGCGAGGGTTGGATCACGGCTTCGGCGAGTGCTCCCGGTGAACCGCCCCCGCCGCGCTGAGGACCGCAAGGAGTCGATCGAGCACCTGCTGCGGCCCATGCTGCCTCAGGATATAGGCGCGGGCACGCGCACCCGCCTCGCGACGACGCTCGGCAGACGCCATCCACACGGCTGCCGCAGCGGTCAGCGCGGGAACATCCGCCACGACCTGGCCCAGCCCTTCGCGGGTCACGACTCCGTCGGGATCCACGCACGACAGACTCGGCACCCCGTGCGACCACGCTTCGAGCAGCGTGTTGGGGAATCCTTCCGCGGGCGAGGTGTGCACGAACAGCGCCGCGCCGGCCAGTAGCGTTGCGACCTCGGCCTGCTCGAGATAGCCCCGCACTTCGAGGTTCGGCAGCTCGCGCGCGGCCTGTTGTGCTGCGTCCCATGCTGCGCATGTCGCAGGCGGGGCGGGGACCACGCCGCACATGACGAACCGATGCTGAGGAAGCGCGCGGGCCAGTTGCACGAACCAGTCCGGCCGCTTCGCGGCCTTGTAGGTGGCGAGCCAGACGATCGGGCCATCCTGGCCGGCATCCCCACCCCACTGCGGCGCCTCGACCAGATTGGGAATCACGGTGCTCTCGCGCGCAAAGCCAGACTGGAAAGCCCGCTGCTGCGCGAACGACTGCGAGATGACTGCGTGCGCACCCGCGAGTCCACGGCGGTACCAAACGCGATCGCGCGGATTCCCGAGCAGGGGGAGGGCTGGGTCGGCGTCCAGATCGTGAGCCGCTGCGAACACGAACCCCGCCCTGCGGGCGCGGGCGACCTCAAAGGTGGTGCCCACTTCGAGCGAGGCCCCACGGACATAGTAGGCATCGGCATCCGCAGCCGCCAATGCGGCGATTGTGCGCGAGAGTCGGGGATGGAAGAAGCGCACGACCGGAATCCCAGCGTTCAGCCGGTAGGTCCGCAGCACTCGCACCCCGTGCACAAGCAGGGACGCCGGTTGACCGTAGTCGCAGGTCACGACGGTGACCTCGCAGCCCCGCTCGACCAGCGCACGCGCGATGCGAGCCTGCTGGACCTCTGCGCCACCCGTGAATGGGATGCGTCCTTCGCTCCACAGTGGCCACAGCAGCGGAGCATGCATGCACACGCGCAGTGGCCGAGTCACGCGCGGCCCCGGAGTGCGATCACATCCTCGAGCAATGGCCGCACTCGCTCCCAGCGGAATCGCTCCGCCGTGCGCCGGCCTTCCGCGCCGAGCCGCCCCGCCAGTCCGGGTTCACGCCGGAGCCGCTCGAACACCGCTCGCAGCGCGGGCGCATCATCGGGTGGCACCAAAAGCCCGTTCACGCCGTCCACCAACAGGTCGCGGGTGCCCGCGCACGGCGTGGCCACCACTGCGCGGGCGTGCGCCATGGCCTCGAGCAGCACATTGGGCAACCCCTCTCCGCGGCGCGCCGCCAACACGACACAGGAAGCTTCGCGGTAGAGCTGGTCCAGCCGCGCGCGCGAGGCGAATCCCTCGAACCGTGCCGCGAGCGAATGTCCCTTGGCGCGGGCCTCGAGCGCCGCTCGCTCGGGACCGTCCCCGGCAATGGTGACCGGGATCCCAAGCCCGGCCGCGGCATCGAGGACCGTGTCCATGCCCTTATCGCGGATGAGCCGCCCCACACTCAGGATGCCCTCGCCTGCCACGAACGGGCCGTCCGGCAGGTCCAACCCATTGGGCACCACACCGAGCTTGGCCCGAACCACTGCCGACACGGCGGGGGCGTGATCCTCGAGCGCCTTGAGTAACTCGACCCGATTCTCCTCGCTCTGCACGAGTACGCCGGCGGCTTCGCGCCAGATGCGCGGGCTCAAGAGGCGATGCACGCGCGAGGTCGCGAACCGATACTCGGCCTCGCCCCGGATCCACACCACGGCCGGGATCCCCGTGGCGCGCTGAAGCCGGACCCCGACGAGTCCGGACACGAATGTCTGGAAGCACAGGAGCAGATCAGGTTCTGGCTCGAGCGCTCGGATGGCGCGCTCGATCGCCACCGCATCGGCGAAGGTTCGCCACAGCGGCAGGCGAGAGACCGGCAACCGCACGACCCGATAGCCATCGCGCTCTTCTCGACTTGGCTGGCTCGGAGGATCGCGTCGAGTGATGACCGTGACCTGATGTCGGTCCGCCAACCGCTTGGCCCAGCCCTCTGCCTGCAGCTCCGCCCCACCGAAACTCCCCGGAGGGAAATGGCCGATCAGGATCGCGAGGTGCATGCTCAGTCCCGCGCGGTCGCTGCGACGGCAGGGTGCAGCGGATACGGGCCGGTCGTGGGCTGCATCAGGGACTCACGCGGGCGGTCGACCCATGTCTGGGCCCAGAGTTCCAGGCACACCAGCGTGAATACCTGTCGCGCACGCCGGTCGTCCCTTGCCCCGACTCCACTCAGGACCGCCTCCACTCCCGCGGGATCGAACCAGCCCCGTTCACGCGCGCGCCGATCCAGCAGCACCTCGCGGGCCAAGCGGCCGAAGTCCGCGCCGAACCAACGCTCGAGCGGTACGCCGAACCCTTGCTTGGGGCGTTGCATGATCTCGGGAGGCAACAGGGTGCGCGCGCATTCCTTGAGCGCCCACTTGGTGATGTCACCGCGGAGCTTGTATTCGAACGGCAGCCGGGCAACATACTCGAGCACACAGTGGTCGAGCAGCGGCGCACGCACCTCGAGTGAGTTGAGCATCGCGGTCCGATCGACCTTCACGAGCACATCATCGGTCATGTAGGTCATGGCATCGAGGTAGAGCAGCGCCGGCACATCGCCAACGGACTGCTTCGCGCGGGCATGGATGGCGCGCATCGCCTGGTAGGGATCGTGGCGGCGGGTCGCAGCACGCAGACCGGGCGAGAGCACTGCGCGCAGGTCACGCGGTGGAAAGTGGGACATGACCTCCAGGTGCCGGTCCACGGCGTCGATCGCGATGCGGTGGAGTTTGCGCCCGAGCGCATCGTCCGCCCCGAGCAGGCCGGCGGGAATGTCGAGCAAGCGTCGGAGCGCCGAGGGGATGACATCCATGCGCGCATAGCGACGGGCCCACGCGTAGGTGGTATAGCCCGCGTAGGCCTCGTCCCCGCCGTCGCCCGAGAGCGCCACGGTCACATGCCGTCGGGCCATCTCGGAGACATGGTAGGTGGGGATCATCGACGCATCGGAGAAGGGTTCGTCCATGCCCCAGACCAAGGTCGGCAACAACTCCAGCGCGCGCGGCTTGACCACCAACTCGTGATGATCGGTTCCCAGATGCTGCGCGACCTTGCGCGCGTGTGCCAGTTCGCTGAAATCCTCTTCCTCGAATCCGATGCTGAAGGTCTTGACCGGAGCCGCACTTGCCTGCGCCATCAACGCGACCACCACGCTGGAGTCGATGCCGCCGGAGAGGAAGGCGCCAAGTGGCACGTCGCTCTC
>JANLOU010000500.1:0-1864 GCA_031366735.1 Candidatus Eiseniibacteriota bacterium | reverse complement strand
TGTCAACAACGCATTGCTCGAGGCCACAGGCTATCGTCGCGAGGAGTTGATCGGACGCGATCCACGCATGCTCGCCGCTGAGGACCTGTCGAACGAGACTTACCGATCCATGCAGGCGTCGATCGCCGCGGACCAGTCCTGGCGCGGTGAGCTCACGAACCGTCGGCGAGACGGAAGTTCGTTCCCCGTTGCGCTCTCGATGTTCCCGCTGCGGGACGAGCGCGGCGCGGTCACGCACTTCGTGGGGATCGAGCAGGACATCTCGCAGGCGCGTGAACGCGAGCGGCAGCTCGGCCTCGCGCGTGAGGACGCACGGGTGGCGGCGGAGGCCAAGCGCGAGTTCCTGCAGAACATGAGTCACGAGCTTCGCACCCCCATGAATGGGATCCTCGGAATGGCCGAGTTGTTGCTGGAGACACAGTTGGAGCCCCAACAGCGGGCGGATCTCATCACGCTCCGTCGGTCGGCGCAAGCATTGACGGATGTGATCCGGCAGTTGTTCGAGTTCACCAAGCTCGAGTCGGCCTCGGATGCGATCGCGGCAGTGCCGTTCCGATTGCGCGAGTGCCTCGAGCATGTCTCGGCGCGGTTCCTCGCACAGGCCGAGGCGAAGGGTCTGCGCCTGATCGCCGCGATCGAGGATTCCGTGCCGGATCGAGTGGTGGGAGACCCCGGAGCGCTGCGCCAGATCCTGATGAATCTGCTCGAGAACGCGGTGAAGTTCACGGCCCAGGGTTCCGTCGCGCTTCGCGTGCAAGCCCTGTCCGAGAGCGCCGGGACCGTGCGCCTGATGTTCTCGATCGAGGACTCCGGAATCGGCATCGCACCGGATCGCCAGCGCGCGATCTTCGAAGCCTTCGAGCAAGCGGACGGCTCCAACACGCGGCAATACGGCGGAATCGGTCTGGGTTTGACGGTCGCTTCGTTCCTCGTGCGCCAGTTCGGCGGCGTGCTCGAGGTCGAGAGCGCGCAGGGGCGAGGGAGTGTGTTCCGATTCGCAATCCCGGTGCAGCGGTCCGGGCTCCGGGCACCGCCGGCGACTGCCCCGATCACGCTGGCGGGAATGTCGCTCTTGGTCGTGGATGGCGGTGGCGGTGTGCGAACCGGGCTCATACGCACGCTGGAAGGCTGGGGCATGCAGCCGTGTGTGGCGGCTCAGGCGCAGGGGGCGGTCGCGGCGGCGGAACAGGCGATCGCCGCGGGGCAGGCGCTTCGCGTGGCTGTGCTGGATCAGCGGGGCGCGCAAGTGGATGCGTTCGGGGTCGCAGCGTGCCTGCGGGATGCGTTAGGCGTGAACGCACCGGCGATGCTCGTGCTCACCTCCGTCGGGGAGCGGGGCGATGGGGAGCGCTGCAGAGCGCTTGGCGTCGCCGGCTATTTCACCGCTCCGGTCGAGGAGGCCGAGTTGCAGGCGGCGCTCTGCCGGATCCTGCAGGACGAGTCCGGGCTCGCCCAGTCGCCAACACTCGTCACCCGCCATCTCCTTCGTGAGACCCGAACGCTGGAGCGTGTGCTCCTGGTCGAGGACAATCCCGTGAATCGCAAAGTCGCGGTCCGGATGCTTGAACGCTCGGGATACGATGTCTCGGTGGCGGTGGATGGGCAGGATGCGGTCGAGCAATACCGCGCCACCCGCTTTGCGCTGATCCTCATGGACATCCAGATGCCTGTGCTGAACGGGATCGATGCCACGCGCGCCATTCGCGCCCTGGAAAGCGAACTCGGCTCGGCGCGCACCCCGATCATCGCGGTCACGGCGCACGCGCTCGCAGAGGATCGACAGGCCTGTCTTCTCGCGGGCATGGACGCCGTGGTCCCCAAGCCCATCCAGCGCGACGAGTTGCTCGCCGTCATGAGCCGGTGG
>JANLOU010000494.1:0-2500 GCA_031366735.1 Candidatus Eiseniibacteriota bacterium | reverse complement strand
CGTTCAGCGAACGCGCGATGCAATCATCCGATGGGCCCGCAAGACGAAGCAAGCACGAAGCGGCGGCCCCGAGACCAGCGGCAAGTGGTGTGCTCGCCGCGGGGTAGCGACGGGGCTGCGCGGGCGCTCCGATGCGGGGCTTCACGTTGCGCCCACATCAGGCCGCCCTTCCTTGACCCACCCTCGCCCGCCCCCCTACAGTTCTCGCCACGAACGTTAGTCACACCGGCCCGGGTCCGCGATGGACCGGCCGTCCCTGATTCCGCACGGCGCCGAAATCCGATCGGGCCGTCGCGACGAGACCCATGCCCTTCACATTCCAACTCGAAGCCCAGGACCGCGGCACTGCTGCGCGCGCTGGGCGCATGTCCACCGCCCACGGCGAAGTGCTCACTCCGGCGTTCATGCCAGTGGGCACGGTCGGGTCGGTCAAGACATTGACTCCAGACGAGTTGAAGGCGGCTGGCTGCGATATCATTTTGTCCAATACCTACCATCTGCATCTGCGGCCAGGGGTCGACACCGTGCGCAAGATGGGCGGGCTGCACCGGTTCATGGGCTGGGATGGCGGCAGTATCCTCACCGACTCGGGCGGCTTCCAGGTGATGAGCCTGACCGACCTGAACAAGGTCACCGAGGAGGGCGTCGAGTTCCGCTCGCATCTGGATGGCAGCAAGCACTTCCTCTCGCCCGAGGAGGCCATCCGTATCCAGGATGGGCTGGGCACGGATATCGCCATGAGCTTCGACCAGTTGATCGAACTGCCGGCGCCGATCGAGAAGGTTCGCGACGCCGTCGACAGGACGGTGCGTTGGGCGCGGCGCGGGTTGGATGAGCGCACGCGACTGCGCGAGGCGGGCTGCGGTGCGATGGCGCTTTTCGGGATCAATCAGGGTGGCACTGACGGGGCGGAACGCGCGCGCTGTTTCGCGAGCCTTGCCGGGATGCCGTTCGATGGCTATGCCCTGGGGGGGCTGTGGGTGGGCGAGGGCCGTCAGTTGGGGCTCGAGATGGTGGAGCGCGATTGTGTCGAGTTCCCCGCCGACAAGCCGCGCTACCTGATGGGCGTGGGGCACCCGGTCGATGTCGTCGAGGCGATCAGCCGCGGCGTGGATATGATGGATTGCGTGATGCCGACCCGTAACGCCCGTCGCGGCACAGTGTTCATCAGCACGGGGCGGCTCGTGGTGCGCAATGCGGCCTATGCGCAGGACGAGCGTCCGTTGGATCCCGAATGTGATTGCTCCACTTGCCGCAAGTACACTCGCGCCTACCTGCGCCATCTGTTCGTCTCGGGCGAGTTGCTCGGGATGCGCCTGGCGTCGGTGCACGCGGTGCATCACATGGTGTCGCTCGTGCGCCGCATGCGCGTGGCGATCCAAGCGGGCCGCGCCGCGGCCTTCCGTACGGAGTTCCTCGAGAAGTTCAACAGCCGCGAGACGCTGACCGTTCTGGCCTCGTAGCGTTTTCCCGATACCGATAAGGAGATCACCTTCATGTTCGTCTCGAATGCCTACGCGCAGGCGGCTGGTGCGGCACCGGCCGCTGCGGATTCCATGCTCGGCAGGATCTTTGGCGGCGCCATGAGCTTCCCGCTCATGATGGCGCTCATGTTCGGCATTCTGTACTTCATGGTGATCCGTCCGCAGAGTCAGGAGCGCAAGAAGCTCGAGAAGGCCATCGATGCGCTCAAGAAGGGCGACCGCGTGGTCACCACGAGCGGCATCTACGCCACCATCCTCAGCATCGACAAGGACAGGGCCGTGCTCAAGATCGCCGACGATGTGAAGGTCGAGTTCGCACGCAGTGCGATCGCCGCGATCGTGAGCGCAGAGGTCAAGTGACATGGCCGTCCGCCCCGTCCGAATCTATGGCGATCCGGTGCTGCGCCAGAAGGCGCGCGAAGTCGTGGAGTTCGACGACTCGCTGCGCGCGCTGGTGGCAGACATGTTCGACACGATGAAAGCCTACAACGGCGTCGGGCTGGCCGCTCCTCAGGTGGGTGTGTCGCAGCGGGTCTTCGTGGTGGATGTGCCGCGCGAAGATGACAAGCGTGACCGCTTCGCCGTGATCAATCCGCAACTCGATCAGCGCAAGGGCAAGGAAGTGGCGGAGGAGGGCTGCCTGTCGATGCCGGGCATGCTCGAGGATGTGAGCCGCGCGTTCGAGCTGCGGCTGCGCTGGCAGGACGAGTACGGCAAGCCGCACGAGCGCAAGGTGGACGACTATCTGGCGCGCGCGATCCAACACGAAGCGGATCATCTGGATGGAGTGTTATTCACGGATCGTTTGTCGCCGCTCAAGACGCAGTTCCTGCGCCGAGCGCTCGATGCGCTGGCGCGCGGCGAACTGCCCGAGGGCTATCACCCTCGCCGCGGTGAGGGGCAGCGATCCTGAGTCGGGCTCGGGTGGTGTTCATGGGCACGCCGGATTTCTCGGTGCCCGCATTGCGCAGCGTGGCAGCGCGCTGTGATGTGGTGTTGGTCGTGACACAACCGGA
>JANLOU010000468.1:0-2010 GCA_031366735.1 Candidatus Eiseniibacteriota bacterium | reverse complement strand
GCTCGTCGACGAACAGGAACAACAGCCGCCGCCGGGAACGATGCCGATTCGTATCGCGCGGGTCGGCGTCCAAGGGCAGCGGAATGTCGCCTTCGTACACCCAGACCTCATAGGGCCGAATGTCACCGCCCAGGCCCTTCTGGTTGATTCCACCGCTGACCTCGCGGTCCTCCTGCACGATGACCTGCTGCAGCGCCTGCAGCAGTGTCTCATCCCCCGCGGGCATGACCTGATGCAGCACTTCGGTGGGCGGACCGAAGCGGATGTAGGTGCGGCCCATGTCCGAGAACATGCCCTTCTCGATGGCGTGCCGGGTGAAAGTCTCGTTCGCGTACGCCACCCGCTGACGGAACAAATCGAGCGCCTCGTTGCGCGCCGTCTCGGGGCTGGGGTCGCGCACGCGCCAGTAATCCTCCAGCACGCGTTCCTGCTCGCCCGGCTGCATCTCGATGAACGCCTGTTCGTCCTCGGATTCCAGCATGAAGTGTGCGTCGTCGGTGACATCGGCGGCGTTCCGCAGCCAGGTCTCGGGCTTCCACCCCATGCTGAAGCGGGCGCGGCGGACGAGTGCCCCCGCGTCGCCCTCCTGCCACGCCTTCACCTCCAGGTCGTAGCCCCCGGCCGGTACATCGGATAGGTCGAACCGGGCCTGCGCCTCGAGGAAGCGGCCCGCCACGCCCGTGCTCTCGTGCTCGGCGATCGGATGGCCGCCGGAATCGAAAACGCGTGCGACCCACTTCCATGCGCGCTCGTCCCCCGGCTTGCTGCGCGCCGTGAACGCGGCCTCGAGGTTTGCAGCATACAGCCCGTACAGCCGCTCGGGATTGGGCACGAGTGCGCGTCCGGCGCGCACGAACGCAAGGCCTGCTCGATCATCCCCCGTCGGCCACACGAACTCGATATCCGAAAGGTCCCGCCCTGCCTGTGGGCGCGGCAGTTCCACCTGGCCCACCAGCCCCACGCTCTCCGTGCGGTTCTTGCTCGACAGCACGAGTCCCTTGCGACGCGACAGCTGATCCTCGAGCCGCGCTTCGATCTGGCACGGGCCGGGCGCCGCGGGGAATCGCGCGAGCAGGACCTTGCCTTGGCCCAGCGCACTGTCGGCGGCCATGAGCACGAACTCCTGATTGCTCTCGGCCACCCGAGCGCCGAATCGTCCCTTGACGCGCACGGTGCTCCGTAGGCGCGCATTGCCCGACTCATCCCGCGCCAGTTGCGCAAGGGTGGCGGGCGGGATGCGCAGGAACACCTCGAGCACATAGCCGGTGCTCTCGGGCAGAGCGATCGCGTCGAGCGTGAAGCCGACCCGCCCGCCCACTCTCCACGGCGGGGCGCTCTCGGGGCGCGCCGTGGAAGCACTCGCCGCCACCGCGCACAGGCACAGCAGCACTCCCAGTGCCAGCGACCCCACGCCCAGGACGCGCAGGCTCGCCACAGCGATCTGGTATCGTATATTGCGCTTGGGCGTGCTCCGAAGCGAAAGTCCGCGGGGCGCTTGAGCCCCGCGGACCGCGCCATCAGAACTGGAAGCGGAGCGAGAACCGGTGAGCCGAGCCCAGGTCCTTCATGTCCGTATAGGCGTAGTCCATATCGGCCATGCCCGCAGCCGAGACGGGGAAATGAAAGCCCACACCGCCGGCAATGCCCTCGGAATCATAGTTGAAGTTGTAACCGCCGCGCACGAACAGGTACTTGCGGAACGCGTACTCCGCGCCCATGTTCAGCCGCTCGGAGTTATCCGGCGGATGCGAGAACTCGAACGAGCCGGTCAGCTGCTGGTCCGCGGTTTTCATGAGCGTTGCGGAAGTGCCGACGCGGAAGATCGACGGGATGCGCGCCTCACGGCTGATGAACTTCTCCTGTGAGCCGATGTTCGAGATCGCCATACCGATCCTCATGCCCGCAGTACCCACGTCGTACAGCGTGCCAAGGTCGAATGCGAACGACTGCTGCGACAAGTCAGCAAGTCCCGTGTGGATGAAGTTACCCGTCACGCCCGCGCTGAACTTG
>JANLOU010000443.1:0-3993 GCA_031366735.1 Candidatus Eiseniibacteriota bacterium | reverse complement strand
TCCCCAGCCGCTCGCGCTGCTGGAGCGTCTCGAGCAGTACTTCCGGGTCGCGCACAACACCCGAACGGGCGGCGACGGCCACCAGCTGCGTCAATGCGGAGTCGCGGCGCCGGTGCCGCAGGTCGAGGATGTCGAGCGGGGTGTGAGGGATCGAGGAGATTTCTGCGATCGCCATCGGGTCGTGGACCTCCCGCCACACCCGCAAGATAACACCTCACAGGCCCAACAGCTCAGGGAATCTCAGGTGGGCTCTGGCGCGGAGGAAGTGCTGACGGCAGCCAGCGTTGCACCATCCAGCCTCCCGCCAGCGCCCCTCCCACCCCGATCAACGCCGCGCCCGCGACATCGCTGAACCAGTGACGGTCCAGGTACATGCGGGAGAACGCCACCAGCGCGGCGAGCAAGCCGCACGGGATCGCAGAACGCGGCCAACGACGAGCCACCACCCATGCGACCGCAACTGCGTTCGCCGCGTGGCTCGAGGGGAACGCCGAGTTCTTGCGTCGGGTGTCCCCGTCGGGGCGCGGGCGCCCGACGGTCCACTTGAGTCCCTCCACAATGAGGTTCACGGGGACGAGGGCCGCTACCGCCTCGAGCACGGCCGCGCGGCCAGCAACGCCGGAAACCAGCCCCACCCCAGCGAGCACGATCAGGAATGGTCGAGCGCCCTTGGAGATCTGCCGCATGGGCGCATCCAGTCCGGCTTGGCGGTGTGCGAGCAGCCAGCCGCGAGCGGCATCATCCAGCGGCTGGAGCGGCCACGCCAGCACGAACGCCAGCAGCGCGGCAGCGCGCAGACTCATCGGGCCGCGCCGTGCACGGCTAGGACGGCGCTCACGGGAAGCGTTCCCTGGAGGTCCTTGCCCATGCGTACCCGCAGAAGCCCGGCGGGCGCCATTCCCATGTGCTCCACCACCTGTCCGGCATCCAGCGTCAAGTCGGCTCCCTCGAGCGGGGTGCTCGCGCGGACCACGAACAGAGGCCTGCGCGCGGCAGCACGATGCGCAATGGGAACCACGACGGAACACAACAACGCCAGGGCGAGCAGCGCGGCGCTGGTGACCCGGCGCGGCCATGCCAGCGCCAATCCGAGCGCCAGCACCGAGGCCAGCAACGCCCACTCCAGGGATCGCAGCGGGAGCCGTGGAACACGGGCGCCAACCAATCCGCCGGCTTCACGCACGCGTGATTCGGTCCATGAAGCTGCGGCTTCGCGCGGCTCACCCTCGGCGGCGAGGAGCGTCCAGCGCACTGCTCCCGCCAGATCGGAGCGTTGCAGCCTCGCCCACCCAAGCCTCGCGGCGAGTGGGGCGTCACCAGGCGCTTCGTCCCAGAGCCGGGCCCACCCCGCTTCCGCGGCCGCGATCTGCCCCTGACGCGCGAGCGCATCGGCCTGCGCCGCTCGTTGCGCGAGTGGTTCAGGTCCAGGTTGCGGCAGCGCGATCCAGAACGCAGCACCTGCCGCCAATCCCAGCCCGATCGCCACGGCTCGCCGCGGGGCGGGCGAAGGTTCGGCTCGTACCGATTCACCCAGTCGTTCGACCAAGCGTCGACGAATGTCCTCTTCCCCCGCGCCCTGGCCGCCGTAACGCGCCGCCGCAATGTCCTCGCGCAGGCGCAGCACTGGCTTTCCGTGGGACTCCACCCAACTCGCAGCCTGCTCGGCGGCGCGCCAGAAATCAGGCCCCTTCGCGAACCCGACCGCACGCAGGTACTCGCGCGCCTGGGCGCGCTCACTCGCATGCGCGTCGGGTTGCGATGCGCCCCGCCAGAGGCGGATGGAACAGCCCAGGGCCAAGCCTGCAAGCGCAGCGAGCCAGCCCCAAGCCCCCCGAGCACCGGCGCGGACGCGGTGCTCGGCGAATACCGCCGGCAATCGGTCCTCGGAAGGATCCCTGGAAGCCGAGCCGTTCGCGGAAAGCACCTGCAACGAAAGCGGGGGGATCGAGAACTCGCGATACACCCCGATCTCCGGATCGAACCAAGCGAACTTCGGCGCGGGAATCCGCAGGGTGCCGCTGCGCTTGGGCAGCAGCGTCCAGACAAAGCGGCGCCTGCCCGGTGAAACACTGCCCGCGGGAGAAAGGCTGTCCTCGGAAGTCGCAGCAAAAGTCTCGAAGTCCGCAGGGGCGAAAGCCGGAGTCGGAAGCAGCGGCAATCCACCCACGCCGCGCACATCCAGATGCACCGTCACCGCCTGATCCTCCGCCGTGTGATCGCGATCCACCACCCAGCTCACGGCATACCTTCCCACCGCCCCGGTGAATGCTGCTGGGGCACCGGGGGGCAAGGGGCGTACGGAGACACGGAACGAATCACTGGCGATCGTCAGGCGTTGCATGGCCCCGCCGCCCGAGAACGGGTCGATGCCCAGCGCGGGCGTGACCAACGCCTGCGCCTGCCCGATGGTGGCGCGTCCCGCTGCCAGCGGATAGATGCGTTGCGCCCGCTCGATCACGATGACATTGCGCCCGCCCTCGCTGGCCTCGTGATTGCGAGGTTCGCTCCAGCCCTCGGTCCAGAATCCGGGGGTCGCCGGCGGCAGGTACTGCGAGTCCTCGGCCAGGGAGGCGCGCTGCACGAACTGCACCCGGAGTTGGACCAGTTGGCCCACATAGGGGTTCGTCGGCGAGACCGAGACATACAACGAGGCGGGGCCACGCCCTGTGCCGCCGAGCCGTTGGGGTCGCGGCGCAGTGACTTCGAGCGACATGGCATTGCTGAGGAAGGTCTGGTTACCCACTCCCACCCGGATGGGACCCAGCGTATAGCGACCTGCGCGCAGGGCACCGAGCTCGAATCGGAACTGCACTTCACTCGAACTGCGGCCATTGATCCAACTGAAGTTCTGCGAACGGTCCCGCCCCAGGACTTCGATCCCGTCCGGCACCTCGAATACAGGGTCGCGCACATTCGCGCTCGCATCGGTGGCAGTGACCACCAAGGTCACGCTCGCGCCGACATCGATGCTGGCGGCGGTCAACCGGGCCTGCACCTGTGTGGCCGCCTGCAGCGGATTCGCTGCGAACACCAGGGCCAGGACGAATGCGGCGCGCAACCCGCTCACCAGTCCTTCCCCTTGCGCTCACGCTGCGTTGGACCACGGCGCATCCGCTGACGCTCCGAACGCTCCAACTCGCGCAGCGAACCCAGCAGTCGGTCCGCTTGCTCACGCGACATTCCCTGCGCTTGGCCGGGCTTTGGGTCGGGCGGAGCGTCCGCCGGTTGCGGGGTCTGCGGGGCCTGTTGCTTGGGCTGCTGCCCTTGGCCCTGTCCGCCACCCGCCGGTTGTTCCGGCGACGCGTCAGGCTTCTGAGGCGCCTGCTTCGGGTCCTGCTTCTGTTGCTGCTCGCGTTGCAACCGTTTGAGCAATTCGTAGTTCCACCGCGCGTCCGCATCGGTCGGATCGCGCTCGAGCACGCGACGGAGTTCCGTGAGTGCGCGCTCGTACTCCTTCGCCTCGCCTTGCAGCGTGCCCAGATTGTAGCCCGCCGCGCGGCCTGCACGGCCCGGGTCTGCGCTCAGGCGGGACAGTTCGACAAGGGCGGTATCCGCTTTGCCCTGCCGTGCCCGGGCAGTGGCCAGATTGACCCGGACCGACGGAGGCACCGCTCGCCCCTTGGCGCGCAGTGCGTAGAGTGACTCGGCCTGAGCCCAGCGTTGCTTCTGGAATGCGGCGTCCCCTCGGGCCCAGGTACTCTGTGCCCTCGCGCTCGGCGCCAGGAATGCGGCGCAGAGGATGACTGCCGCGACGACCCCACCCTTGGCGCCCACGGCCGCGACGGGTTTGCTCTGCGCCCGGGGCGATTCCCCCGGCAGCAACGACTCCGGGTCGAGCGATCTCTGCTGCCGCCGCCGCGGACGCCCCAGCTCAGCCACGAGCAGCAGCCCGGCCAGCCCCGCACACAGCGGGAAGCGAGCCACTGGACGCTCGACCATGCGCGACCCGCGCCGGGAGCGTGCGAGCGAACCCAACGCCGTGACCAGGCGGGG
>JANLOU010000402.1:0-4984 GCA_031366735.1 Candidatus Eiseniibacteriota bacterium | reverse complement strand
CGGAGCCCAAGTCGGCGCAGCCAAGGGATCACCTCTTCGCGGCGCGCGCGCTGATCGACATGCCCTGGGGCAGGTTCGATATGCGTTGTGGCCCCCGTTCCGGTCCCCGTGCTTGCCGCCCTGCGCTCCGCCGTCCTGCCCCGCGCCTCCTCCCGCTTGCGCTCCATGAAGCCCGCGCCGAACGCGCGCTCCGCCGTGTACTGGTTGTGTGCCCGGCAGCGGAGCCGCAGGTTCCCCGGGATGGTCGCGCCGCCGCGGGCCAGGGGGTCCACATGGTCCAACTCCAGTCGCGTGCACGCCGGGCAGCGCTGGCCTGCCGCACTTGTGAAGGTGCATCGGCCACCGTCGCGCCGCCACACCGTGCGCCGCACTTCTGCCGGCACATGGCGCCCCTTCGCGGCGCTGCGTTGCGAGCGCGGCCTCGCGCTGACCGCGAACACGCGCTTCTCGAGTTGCTCGACCAGCGTCGCGAGCCCGCGCTTGACCACCTCGGCGATGTCGCCGGAGGGCACCGCGTGCCCGAGCAGTGCCTGCGCGTAGCGCAGCAGGTCGTGCGCCGACTGATCGAGCGTGAAGCGCACATCGAACCGCCCGGGCGAAAGTGGAGCAATTGTTGTGCGCGGCCGCGACGCCGATTCAACATGCCCCGGCGCAGGTTCGGCAGCGAACGCGGCGACAGGCGCCGGCGTCATCAGGTCCGGCGCGCCGGTCACCGCGACGGCCTGCACCGTCGTCGGCACATCGGGACGCGGGAAGCGTGCCGCGAGCAGCAGCGCGATCTCCGCCTTCGTCTTGTGCTCGGCGGCGGCCAGCAGAGTGTCCGCGTGCTCTGGCGTCAGATGCGGCGCAAGCATGCACACCGCGCTCAAGTGCAGCCGTCCCTCGGCGACAGCGGTGAAGATCCCGGGGAACTTCCGCGCCGCGCGTGCCGCCTGGATCCGCTTGAGCGCGGAGTCCTCGGACATGTGTAGCTCGTGCACGCAGTAGAGGTACATGGACGGATACGCGGCCGGCAGGTACAGCCGCCGCTCGTCGACCTCGGCGATATGGGCCAGCAACTCGGCAGTGGTGGTGCGATCACACGCGAGGAGTGACTTCAAGCCATGCAGCAACACATCGTCGGCAAGATGGAACAGCGAGTAGGTCTTCATGGCAGGCATCCGCGGGGGCAGGTCGCGGGGGCCGGGAGCACGCGTACTTCATATCACGAGCATTCGCGGCGCTCAGGGATGCCGAACAAACGCGCAACTCAATCCATCGCGAGAACTATTGCAATGCAGCCCTCGTAAAGCCCCGCGCACCCTCGTGCCGCGCGCGGATACGCACTTCCAAGCAGGACCAGCGAATTGAGTTGAACCCCCGCCAGAAACCCGTCAAGGGGGTTCTTCGACCCGCGTCGTCCACCCCGCGTCAATCCTGCGCCGTTCGGCTTGCTGCGCGGACGCTCACGCCCCTACGCTTCAGGCATGCTCGAACCTCCTCGTCGTCGCGTGCTCTCCACCCGAGTGCTGGGAACGGTCGCGTTCCTGATACTCGCTGTCGCGGTGGTCTTCGCCGTGCGCGGCTCGTTGCACAGCCCCGGGGTCCGCCCCAGACAGCCCGTGGTGATCGAGCAGGAGGCGCCCGGGGAGAACGGCACGGCGAGGGCCGAGCGTCTGGCCGCGGTGGACAGCAGCGAGAAGACCGCTTGGGTGGACGAGATCCCCAGCTTGGACATGAACATGCTCACGCCGACGAGGCGCGAAGTGTTCCTGCGCTTCGCGAACGCCCAGAGCTGCACCTGTGGCTGCGGATTCACGCTCGCGGCCTGCCGGCGCTACGACACCGAGTGCGAAGTGAGCCTGCCCCGACTCGAGCGGTTGCGGGACTCGGTCTCCGCCGGTCTGCTGACCCAGGCGAACGGGTTGCGCGAGCGCCCAGTGCTCCAGCGTTGACACCCCCGCGAACGGCCGCCTACAGTCCGGTCGTTCCCGCATACATCCCGGGTTCGACCCGCTACGAACCCTTTTTCACACATGAGCTCGCTCCGGAGGTTCCCATGGCTTGGAAAGAACTCACCGCGAAGTCGTATCCCGCGGCCATCCGCGAACTGAACGGCATCTCGCTCCGCACGCAGGAAGAGCATTACGAGCTGTACAAAGCCTATGTGGGCAAGACGAATGAGATTCAGAAGAAGTTGGATACCGTCGATCGCACCACCGCGAACCAGATCTACAGCGACCTGCGCTCACTGCGCGTGGACCTGTCGTTCGCAATGGGTGGCGTCAAGAATCACGAGCTCTTCTTCGCGCATCTGGGTGGCAAGGGTGGCCAGCCTGGGCCCAAGACACTCGAGCTGATCAATCGCGACTTCCCCTCGTACGATGCGTGGCTCGCGGACTTCAAGGCCTCAGGTCTGGCGGCACGCGGTTGGGTCTGGCTCGCCTACGATCACGACCTGCAGTCGCTCACCACGGCGCTCGGCGATGCGCAGAACACCTTCCCGGTGTGGAATGCCACGCCGATCATCGCCATGGATGTGTACGAGCACGCGTATTGGCTGGACTACGGGCGGCTGCGCGCCAAGTACATCGAGGCATTCTTCAACAATCTGGACTGGAGCGTGGTGGAGCAGAATCTCGAGCGTGCGCTCGCCATGCAATCGGTCGCGAAGTAAACCCAACAGGCTTGGGGCGGCGTGAGCCGTCCCTTCACTCCGGGCTCCCTTCCAGCGGAGCCCGGACTCGCTTTCGGAGGTTGTATGGCCACGGCCACGCTGCTGCCGGTGATCGGCAAGACCGCCCCGGATTTCACCTTGCCGTCCACGACGGGCGAGCCGGTCTCGCTGAAGCAGTTCAAGAATAAGAAGACCGTGGTGCTCTATTTCTATCCCAAGGATGAGTCGCCCGGCTGCACGAAGGAAGCGTGCTCATTCCGCGATCTGGCCGCCGAGCTGGACAAGGTGAACACGGTCATCCTGGGCGTGAGCACCGACTCGATCGAGTCGCACCTCAAGTTCCAGGAGAAGCACAAGCTGCCCTACCCCCTGCTTGCGGACGAGGAGGCTTCGGTCTCGAAGTCCTACGGCGTTTACAAGCAGAAGAACCTGTACGGCAAGAAGTCCATGGGCATCGAGCGCAGCACGTTCATCATCGACCGCACCGGGCGCATCGCGCAGATCTATCCCAAGGTGAAGGTCGAAGGGCACGTGCAGGACATCGTCGAGTTCCTGCGCGAGGACTGAAGCCACGGGGCCGATGCCGCGCGAAGCGCGCGGTGCCGGCCGCCCACTCCGGCGTCCAGCCGCGATGAACGAAGCCCCCAAGTATCCCGTTCCCGTGCTCCCGCTGCCGGGCGTCGTGCTGTTCCCGCACACCGTGCTGCCGTTGCACATCTACGAGTTGCGCTATCGCACCATGGTGCGCGAGGCCCTCTCGGGGGAGCGGTTGATCGCGCTTGCCACCCTGATGCCGGGTTGGGAGCACGACTATCAGGGAAGTCCCGCATTCCATGAACTGGGATGCATAGGCCGCGTGGACGAGATCGAATGGTTGCCGAACGATTGTTACGACTTGAAGCTGCGCGGCGTGGTGCGCGCCCGCTTCACTCGGGTGGTGCGCGAGTTCCCGTACCGCGCGTGCGAGGTCGAGGTTCTGCCCTCCGCACCGTTCGATGCCGATGATCCGCTGGCCGCCATGGAACGCCATGCGTTGCTCGAACAGATGCACAAACTGTTGCCGCTTGGATTCGAAGCGTGGTTCGCGCCACCCGCCCTCGCACCCGATGCGCCCTTCGAGACACTGGTGAACACGGTGGCCCAGTGTGCCCGGCTCGATGTGGAGAGCAGGCTGGAGTTGTTGGGGCTCGAGAGTGTGTTCGAGCGCTCGCGCCTGCTCACCCAGAAGCTCCAGGCGCTGTTCGCGGCGCCACGCCGCTCGACTCCACCCATGCCGCCGCCGCCCGATGGGGGCGCGCAAGAGGGCGGGCGCTGGAACTAACCTGCGAGGGGTTTGTCGCCCCTGCAGCGCGCGTCTAGACTCCGGCCCATGCGCTTTCCAGCCGAACCATTCCGGATCAAGGTCGTCGAGCCGATTCGCCGCGTTACCCGCGAGGAACGCGAGCGTCTCATCCTCGCCGCCGGACTCAACATCTTCGCGGTGCCCGCGGACAGCATCTATGTGGACCTGTTGACCGATAGCGGTACCTCGGCGATGAGCGACCACCAATGGGCCGGCATAATGATGGGGGATGAGTCCTATGCGGGCAGTCGCAACTTCTTCCATTTCCAGAAGGCCGTGCGCGACATCTTCGGATTCGAGCATGTGATTCCCACGCATCAGGGCCGTGTCGCCGAGAACCTGTTGTTCTCCACGGTGCTCAAGCCCGGTGATGTGGTGCCCAACAACATCCACTTCGATACCACGCGCGCGAACATCCAGCATCAGGGCGCCGAGGCGGCTGACCTGGTGATCGACGAGGGGCTGGACCCCACCCTCGATCATCCGTTCAAGGGCAACCTCGATCCTCACAAGCTCGACGCGCTGCTCCTCGACAAGGGCCGCGAACGGGTGCCCTTGGTGATGCTCACGGTCACGAACAACTCGGGCGGCGGCCAGCCGGTGTCACTGGCGAATGTGCGAGCGGTCCGCGAAGTGTGCACGCGCCATCGGGTGCCGCTGTTCTTCGATGCCTGCCGCTTTGCTGAGAACAGCTATTTCGTGCAACAACGCGAAAGTGGCTATGCGAACAAGAGCGTCGCCGAGATCGCCCACGAGATGTTCTCGCATGGCGATGGTTGCACCATGAGCGCCAAGAAAGACGGTCTGGTGAACATCGGCGGCTTCCTGGCGCTGAACGACGCCGATTGGTCGCAGCGCATCACCAACCTGCTCATCCTGATCGAAGGCTTCCCGACCTACGGCGGGCTTGCAGGACGTGACCTCGAGGCGATCGCGCGCGGCCTGCACGAAGTGCTAAACGAGGACTATCTGGCGTTCCGTATCGG
>JANLOU010000379.1:0-2385 GCA_031366735.1 Candidatus Eiseniibacteriota bacterium | reverse complement strand
AGAGCTCCTTGGTGAGGTGCCCGCGTGTGTAGTTGATGAATGAGGCGCCGGTGACCACCGCGAGATATGCGGTCATGAAATCGAGCGGATACACCCTCTGCAGTGCAAGGACGATCAGCACGATGAAAGCGGCGAGCGGATGCACCAGAAGCGCGAGCGCGACCAAACCGAATAGCAGGGGCCAGCGCCAACGTTCGTCCGGGGCAGGTTGCGAGGCGAAGACGGTCACGCGTGCACCTCCCAGCCGGTCGGTCCCAGCCAGGTGAGCCGCAAGAGCCGCCACCATGGGTGCTTACCGGCACCAAAGCCGCGCGCAAGCTCAGCGGCCACTCCTCGCAACGCGAATCCTCCGAGCATGATGAGGCGGAGCGGCACCATGGACTGCGGTTGGTAACGCGCAAAATAGCGGAGCAGGCTTCGATAGTAGTGGTAGGTGGCGAATGGAGAGGCCCCGGCGCTGCCCCCGACGTGATGAGTGATCGTCACACGCGGAGTCCAGCGGATGTCCCAGCCCGCGTCGCGGAGACGATGGCACCAGTCCGTATCCTCGCAGTACATGAAATAACCTTCGTCGAGCGGGCCAACGACGCGGGCAACCTCGGCCCTCGTGGCCAGTGCGGCGCCAGAGATCCAGTCTACCGAGCGCTCTGGCGACGCTGGATCGAACGCCTCGATGTAGCCTTTCGCCATCCGGCCGAGCAAGGGTGCCAACGCCCGCAACAGCCTGCGCAGCGGCGACCAGTTCGCGATCGCCCGAAGACCAAGGAAGTGAGCCAGCATCCGGCTGACCCCGGGGAAGGGCTGAGCCGAGGGCTGGAGCCTGCCATCTGCGTGGACCAATCGCGGACCGACCGCCCCTGCGTGCGGATCCGCTTCGAGCACCTGGGCCAACGCCGCCAGACTCCCCTGGGGGCATTCGCAATCGGAGTTCAGCCAGACCCAGATCGGACCGCTTGCTCGCTCGAGCCCCCGGTTTGTGGCGTGCGCGAAACCAGGATTCCCGGGATTCTCGAGACAGAGCGCGTTGGGAAACCGCGAGCGCACCATCTCCACACTGCCGTCCGTGGAGCCGTTGTCGACGACGATCACCTGCAGTGAGCACGGTTTGGCAGCCGCCGGCAGGGACTCGAGACACTTCTCGAGCAACCCACGCGTGTTGTAGCTCACGATGACGACGCTCAGATCCGCGGCGGACAATCCGGCGACTCCCGGGGGCCCTGTCGGCTCTGCTGCAGGTCCCACCACTTCCAATGCATGACCGACCGATAGGTTGCCAGCAGACTTGCGAGCACGACACCATGCACGCCGTCGAGGAATCCGCGCTGAATGAAATACTTGTACAGGAAGTACCCCGGGGGCTCGAATAGCGCGCGCAGCACCGAAGTGCGCTCACCCGCCTGCACATGCGCTCGCGCTTCGGCGGAAGTGTAGCGCGCCATCTTGCGAACCCAGTCGTCCACCCGCGCGTGCGCGAAGTGCTGGATCGGCTCGTGCAGCGTGCCGAGCGAGCCTTCCACCACCAATTGCTCGTGCACTGGACGCTCCCACCGGGCAGCGGCTCGTCGGTAAAGACGCGTGTGGTACTGCGGGAACCAGCCCCCGTGCCGGATCCAACGCCCAAACATGTAGTCCAGATGCGGAACACGATACCCATCGAACTGGGCCGCATCGATGGTCGCGCGGACCTCAGCGGCCAGCCGTTCGCTCACGATCTCATCGCAATCGATCGACAACACCCAGTCATGATGCGCAAGCCCGTCAGCAAACCCGCGTTGCTCACCGAAGCTCGTGAAGGCGCGTCGCGAGACATTCGACGTGAAGCGGCGGGCAATCGCCTCGGTGTCGTCGGTGGAGTCCTCGTCGACGAGAACCACGATCTCGTCGCACCAACGCAGGCTCTCCAAACAGCGCGCGATGCGATCGGACTCGTCACGCGCTAGGACCACGGCTGAGAGCCCCATCGCTCAGGAGACGTCCGCGCCCACCCGCGGTTCTTCCGACACGATGCGGCCGGGACGGAGCGCTCCGAGGATGCCGACACCCGCGCCGAGCAGCAGCCCGACAATCACCACGACCGACCGCTTGGGGCGCGCGTGCCGCCCTGGGGGCACGGCCGGGTCGAGCACTTCGACGGTGGTGACATCGCGTGCCTCGTCGATCCGCGACTCTTCGTACTGGGCACTCAGCAACATCCAGACCTGCTCGAGCGTCTTCACGCGCCGGAACAATCGGGCCTGCTGCAGACCGGTCTCGGGAAGTGCGCCCAGTTGTTGTTCAATGCCCTTCATCTGTTGGCGGATCGCTGAGGCTTCGTCTGAGCCTCCCCGGGAATACGATTCGACGACGCCAAGCCGGACCTGAAGCGCGGCGCGCTGCGCATAGAGG
>JANLOU010000503.1:0-3124 GCA_031366735.1 Candidatus Eiseniibacteriota bacterium | reverse complement strand
CTTCGAGCGTGAATGCCACCACGCCGCCGCGCCGATCCGCCGGTGGCCCCAGCACGCAGATGCCCGGCACCTCGGCGAGGCGTTCCATGGCATACGCCGACATCGCGCGGTCGTGCGCGAATACCTGCTCCATGCCGAGCGCCTCCAGATACTGCACCGCAGCGCCCAACCCCACCGCTTCGGCGATGTTCATGGTGCCGGCCTCGAACTTCCACGGGAGTTCGTTCCACTTGGAACTGGTCAGCGTGACCTCTCGGATCATCTCGCCACCTCCCAGGAACGGCGGCATGGCTTCGAGCAGCTGACGCCGCCCCCACAACATGCCGATCCCCGTGGGCCCGAGCATCTTGTGCGCGGTGCACGCCACGAAGTCCGCGCCCAGCTCCTGCACATCCAGTTGCATGTGCGCCGCACTCTGGGAGGCATCGATCAGCACCGTGGCGCCGGCCGCCTTGGCGATACGCGTGATCTCGGCGGCGGGATTCACCGTGCCGAGCACATTGGACACATGCACGAAGGACACCAGCTTGGCGCGCCCATCGGCCAACAAGCCGGGCAGCGCATCCAAGTCGAGTTCGCCACTGCCGGTCAATGGGATGAAGCGCAACTCGAGCTCGCGCTCGGCGGCCAGGATGTGCCACGGCACGAGGTTGGAGTGGTGCTCCATGGGCGTCAGCACGATCGCGTCACCCGCCTTGAGGAACGCCCGGCCCCAGGCGTACGCCACAAGGTTGATCGCCTCGGTGCTGTTTCGGGTGAAGATCACTTCCCGCGGGCTGGCGGCATGGATGAAACGCGCGAACCGTCGGCGCGCATCCTCGAACATCGTTGTCGCCTCTTCGGCGATGGCGTACACACCGCGATGGATGGTCGCGTTGCAGGTGCGGTAGTAGCGATCCATCGCGTCGAGCACGGCCTGCGGCTTCTGCGAAGTCGCGGCGCTGTCCAGATAGATCAGCGGCTTCGCACGCGGCGTGTCGAAGATGGGGAAGTCGGCGCGGACCTTGCGCGGATCGAACGCGACGGCAGGGACGGCGAGCGCCGCCCCTGCCGTGGACAACCGCGTCTCGTTCATCTCAACCGATCTTGTTCGCGATCTCGGCGCGCAGCCGCTCGCGCACCGACTCGAGCGGGATGCGGTCGAGGACCGGTTCGAAGAATGCCTCCACGACCAGACGCTGAGCCACATTCTTGGGTAACCCGCGCGCCATCAGGTAGTACAGGTGCTCGTCCTCGATATGCCCCAGCGTGGCGCCGTGGGTACAACGCACATCGTTCGCCAGGATCTCGAGCCCGGGAATACTGTCGGCCCGGGCCTCGGGCGAGAGCAGCAGGTTGCGGTTCGCCTGATATGCGTCGGTGCGCTGGGCGCCCTCGGCCACTTGGATCAAGCCCTGATAAACGCTGCGGGCCTTGTCCTTCAAGCAGCCCTTGATCATGAGGTCACTGGTGCAGTTGGGCTTCAAGTGCCGCTGCAGCGTGTGCAGGTGGAAATGCTGGCGGTGGTCGCCGAACATGAACCCGTGCACGAACGCTTGGCCTCCCGGGCCGTCCATGTCGTAGTAGGCGTTCGCCTTGGTCATGCGGCCGCCCACCATCACCTGGATCCACTGCAACTCGGCATCGCGCCCCAGCCGCACGCGTGAGTTGGAGTAGTGATAGACATTGCGACCCCAGTCCTGAAGATGCGCATAGGTCAGCTTGGCGCCATCGCCCACGAACGCCTCGGTGCCGCCAATGTGCATGCTGGCCGCTTCCGCCGGAACCGAGAGCATCTCGTCCAGCACCGTGAGCGACGCGCCCTGCTCCACCACGATCACCGTGCGCGGCGCCACCAGACGCCCTGCGCCTTCGATCCATTGGAACAACCGCACCGGCAGTTCAGCATGCACGCCCTTGGGCACATGCACGAACATGCCGCCCGATCGGACCGCCTCACCCAGCGCGGTCCAGCGGTCATAGTCAGTGTCGATCAGCTTGCCGAAGTACGGCTTCAACAGGTCGGCGTGCTCCTTGGCTGCTCGGTCCAGCGAGCACAGCGTGATGCCCTGCTTCTGCAGCGTCGGATGCGTCTGCTCCAGCACGATGTCGCTGTCGCGCTGCACGATCAGCCCGATATTCGCGGCCTCGCCCGCCACGCGTTCGAGGACAGGAGTCGGGAGGTCGTCGATGTTGCGTGACTTGGGCGCTGCCACGAACGGATCGAGCGGCTCGAGCTGCAGCCCCCCCAGGTCCGTCCTGCGCCACAGCTCATCGTTGCGCGAAGGGAACTTCATGGAGGCCGCAGTGCTCGCAGCCGCCTTGCGGCGCTCTTGCATCCACGCCGCCTCCCCAGCCTTGGCCGCGCGCGTCTCGGCAGCCGCCAGCCAACCCGCCAGTGTGGTGCCGCTCTTGGTATCGAGGTCGACTGTGCTCATCCGACCGACCCTTCCATCTGCAACTGGATCAGCCGGTTCATCTCGACCGCGTACTCCATGGGCAGCTCTTTGACGACCGGTTCGATGAAGCCCGACACGATCAGCGCCGCCGCCTCTTCGGCGGGGATGCCGCGCGCGGTGAGATAGAACAACTGCTCGTCGCCGATCTTGGAGACCGTGGCCTCATGCCCGATGGTGACCTGATCCTCTTCGATCTCCATGTACGGATAGGTATCGGAGCGCGAGTGCTCATCGAGGATCAAGGCATCGCAGTTCACCGTGGAACGGCAGTTGACCGAACCCTTGGTGACCTTGACGAGCCCACGGTATCCCGCGCGCCCGCCATCCTTGCTGATGGACTTGGAGATGATCTTGCTCGAGGTGTTGGGCGCCATGTGCACGGCCTTGGCGCCGGCATCCTGATGCTGCCCCTTGCCTGCGAATGCGATCGAGAGCACTTCGGCATGAGCGCCCGGGCCCATCATGTAGACGGCCGGATACTTCATGGTGAGCTTGGACCCCAGATTCGCGTCCACCCACTCCATGGTGGCGTTCTCGTGCGCGACGGCCCGCTTGGTCACCAGGTTGTAGACATTGTTCGACCAGTTCTGGATCGTCGTGTAGCGGCAACGGCCGCCCTTCTTCACGATGATCTCGACCACGGCCGAGTGCAGCGAATCGCTCGAGTAAGTCGGCGCCGTGCAGCC
>JANLOU010000306.1:0-1964 GCA_031366735.1 Candidatus Eiseniibacteriota bacterium | reverse complement strand
GATGCGCGGCCGCGCGTCGCCCAGTTGGCCGAGTGCGTCGAAGAACTGGCCATAGACATGCGAAGGCGCCGTGCGCGCGTCCTGCCACACGCCTATGGCATTGCCCGCGCCGTCGGCGACCAGTTGCGGCCAATCCTGAGCCCCCGGCCCCGCGGTGCACACCGCCACGCCGTTGGCAGTCCAGCGCGCGACACCCGCATCGCTGAAACGCTGCGCGTACAAATGGAATGTGCCGCTGCGTTTGTCGAGCCACGAGGTGATCACGCCGCCCGCGCCGTCGGAGATCATCTGCGCGCCGTATTTGATGCCGGTGGTCGAAGCGATGGGCACGCCGAACTGCCCCCATGCCACCGCGTTGTTCGGGGTGAAGTGCTGCAGGTAGATGGACTGGATCCCCGCGACGAAGATCTCGAATGATGCGAACATGCCACCGGCGCCATCCGGCACCAGCACCGTGGGACCTTGGCCCGAACAGGTCAGCGTGCTCACCACCACACCGGTCGCAGGATATCGCGGCGCACCTGCCGGGGTGATCGAGCGCGCGACGATATTGGCGTTACTGACGAAATCATCGACCCAGCTCACGATCGCGCCGCCCGCGCCGTCGCCTACGATGCTCGGCCGCGTTTCCTCGTCGCCCTTGGTGGAAACGTGCACCCCATTGGCGAGCCACAGCGGCGAGCCACGATGCTCACGCGTTGCGCATAGATATCGCGATTGAAGTTGCGCCGATCGTCCCACGCGATGAGCACGCCCGCGAACCCGTCCGGCGCGAGCGTGATGTAGCGCTGATGACTGGCATCGGTGCAGATGGCCATCCCACCCGGAAACGCGAGGCTTCCGAGCGAGCCCACATGCTGCAAGTACACATCGTTGTCGAGCACATTGTTGGCGCGCGTATCGCCCCACGCGATCCACACTCCGCCGTTGTTGTCGGTGGTGATGACCGGGACCGACTGCTGACCCGCCACGCTGTTGCACACCTTGTAGCCCACGCCCGGCCCCTGCAGATCGCCCGAGGCGAGCATGTGCTGCACATAGACTTCGTCGCCGTAGAGATCGCTGTACTCGTGCTTCTGCCACGCCACGAACACACCGCCCGCGCCATCGGACGCTGCTACGGGATTCATGAACACGCCCGGCACATTCATGGAGGCGACGAACCACGGCCCGCCCGCAAGCGTGCCGTCGGCGGCCACATGACGCGCGTTGAGCGCGATCCCTCCCTGTGGCGCCGCGATGGCGTAGACCACGACCGTTCCACCGGCACCGTCGGGGACCGCGAGCGGCTGGCCCGCGGGCTCGGGGGTGATCTGCAGGTTGGTGGCGGGATCGTGCGGCCAGGAGGCTTGCGCCGGTTGGGCGGCCGAAATCGCGAGCGCGGCGAACACGCCGGCGAGGAGCCGCGGGAGGGCCCGGGTAGCCGGGCGGGGCGAGGAAGCCGAGGGAGAGGTGGTCATGTCTTTATGTTACGCCCGAGGATGGCGAAACGAACGGGAAACTCCGCTGCCTCCGCAACGCCTCCCTCCCGATGGCCCGGAGCATTCCGCCGAACACCAGATGGTGCAAGGGGTAGAGCGCATACCAGTAGGCCCTGCCGAGCAGTCCCACCGGGTCGAAGATGGCGGTCTGCCGGATGGTTGCCGCATCGCCATCACCCGTGACCTCGAACTCAAGCCACGCTCGCCCAGGCAACTTCATCTCGGCAACCAGCCGCAGCCGATTCGGTTCGAGCGCCTCCACCCGCCAGAAATCGATCGTATCGCCCACGAACAGGCTGGTGGCGGATCGCCGCCCTCGTCGCATGCCAACGCCGCCTACCATCAAGTCGAGCGCGCCGCGCAGCCGCCATAGCCAGTTCCACGCGTACCAACCCGTGGCACCGCCGATCCGCATGATGGGCGCGAAGGCGTTGGCTGGAGTCGCGGCGATGCTGAGCGAACGCGAGTCGACCAGCCGCGAAC
>JANLOU010000286.1:0-3977 GCA_031366735.1 Candidatus Eiseniibacteriota bacterium | reverse complement strand
CGAGCTTGATCCCGACCTTGGAGGCCGGCACCGACTCGACAACGGTCATGCGCCCCTCACCCGCTTTGTCGTTCCCGCTCCAATAATAGACCGCGCCCACGCCGGAGGGGGCGCCGGAGAACTCGGTCTTCATGGCGGGATCGAGGTGTTCCCACGGTGACCACGCCTTCCACTGGTGGAAATCCTCGACATGGCTCTGGATCAGCGCTGCCGGGGCTGCGATCGTCGTCGAGCGCTCCACATGATACTGCGCCGGGCGGGTGGTGATCACGATCAGCAGGACGGCAACAAGCAACATGACGATGCGGATGACTTTTTTCATGGGAATCCCCCGACAGTGACGAGTCTTGCAGAGGCGGCCACTCGCGACGCCGAACGGGCGCACGACCTTTCGGGCCGGTTTCGACCCGAGCGCGCATCCTATTTGCTCTGCGCCACTCGCTCAAGCTCGGCCGCCACCTCGGGCAGGCCGGCGTTGCGGACTTGTTGGATGACGGCGGGGATCTGCGCCGGGTCACCGATCGCGATCTGCTCCATCCCCCGCCAGCGGTACCATTGCGCGGGTGACCATTGTGCGAACAGCGGAAGCACGGGACGCGAGCTGAAGAATGGAATGCTGCGGACGACCCGTGCATCCTGGCTGTCACGGCCCCGCCCAATGGTGACCATGTCGCGGGGCGCCCGGTATTCCACATACGGCCGATCATCGCGATTGAGTGGCACGCCCTGCGTCAGGGGCGTGAGGTAGCGCAATGGGGTCGAGTAGCAGGTCGCCAGTTTCTCGGGCGCCGACGGGCCATCGCCGAACATGGTCCGGGCGAGCGCGCGTCGCGCCGTGGGCGTGGACAATCGTTCCAATGAGAGCGCTCGCCCCGCTGGCGCAGCGATGACCAGCAGGTCCGCGCTGCGCCAGATGCAGAACATCTGGGCGTCCGGGAAGACTTCGAGGAACGAGCCGACCATGGAGCCAAAGGTCTCGGGCGAGAGTTCGTACAACTGGATCCACTGGCAGAACACGCCCTCGGGTTCCAGCCGCGCCCGCACGCGCTGATAGAAGTCGACGGTGAACAGGTTGTTCACGCCCGCGATCCATGGATTGCTGGGCTCCGAGATGATCAGCCCGTACTGACCCTTGCCATGCGACAACAGCGTGCGCGCGTCGTCCATGTGCAGCGTCACGCGAGGATCATCGAGCGGATCCTGGCCGGGCTCGTGGAAGAAGCGCGAGCCCTCGATGACGCCCTGCTCCAGCTCGACGATGTCGGTCCTGCCCGCACCCGCGGCGAGCGCGCCGGTTGCGGTGAAGCCGGACCCGTGGCCCACGACCAGCGTGCGGGCCCCCGAATCCGCGAGCGCAGCGGGCAGCAGGCCGAGCAGCAACTGGGTGGTCATGTCGCCGGTGCTCGCGTCAATCTTGCCCCCCACGCGCATCCACCGGCGCGTGCTGTCCTGATCCGTGGAGACGAGGACCGAGGCATTGATGCCGTCCCGGTAATAAAGCACGCGTTGGGACCGGGACACCGTGCTCACCGCGTCACCCTCGCCGCCGGCCATGCGGAATGAAGTCTCGAGGTTGTGGGCGTGGAACGGCCGGTACATACCGCTCGACATGAGCACGGGATCCCAGTGGGGCGCCAGCCCGGCGCATGCGGCGGTGAGCACAAGCAGCGATGCGAGCACACCCAGGGTCCGGCGCGGGAGCGGCTGCTGTCGATGTGCCATCGCTGCGGCGCACAGTGCGAGGAGTGCGGTGAGCGCCACGGCGAGCAGGTGGGTCCCCTGCACGCCGAGGTTCGGGAGCAGGAGAAAACCCGCCACGAGCGATCCGGCGATCGTGCCCACGGTGTTGACCGCGTACGCGAAGCCCGCCGCGTGCCCGCTATCTTGACGCTGCAGGAGTCGCGCCGAGAACGGGAACACGGCTCCCAACAGCACACACGGCAGGAGCAGGACTTCGGCGACCAACGCAAGTTGGAACAGGACGAGTTGGTTCCAATCCGCACCGACGAGCTTTCCCAAGTCGAACATCTGTTGCGGCAGATGTGGGAAGAGGATCAGGCCGAAGGCGGCTGACGCCGCGATGCCCAGTTGGAGTTGGGCGAAGCCCGCCAGCGTCACGCCGCGCCGCAGGAGCGGAGCCACGAGGGCGCTCCCCAGAGCCAATCCCAGAAGGTACAGCCCGAGCACGGCCGAGAACGAGTAGACGGACGAGCCCAATACCAGCCCGAACAAGCGCACCCAGACAATCTGGAAGGTGAGCGCGGCAAAACCCGAGAGCGCGAACAGCACCACGAACGCGCCATGTTCACGCGGAGTCAGTAGCGCCTTCGGCGCGTGCGCGATGGCTGGCGCGACAGCCCGCCGGGAGACCGCTCCTCCCCCGTACCAAGCGAGCAGGGCGGCCAGCACATTGAGTCCAGCGGCCACTTGCGTGGTGGCGAAGAGTCCCAGTGCCGGCATGAGCACGAAGCCGCCGGCCACGGAGCCAGCGACGGCCCCGAAAGTATTGAGGGCATACAGCGTGGCAAGCGCGGACCCACCGCGCGCCCGTTCGAGTTGTGCGACGAGCACCGGTAGCGTGGCTCCCATGAGCGCGGCGGGCGGCAACAGCAGTGCCACGAGCAGGCCGAGCCGCGCGAGTGCGAATGCTGTGCTCTCGCCGCCCAGACCCTGATAGAGCGCGCCGACCACCGGGTCCAGGTTGCGAAGCAGCGGCAGCAGGACGAGGCCCGATACGGCCACTCCCAGTTCCAACTGCGCGTAGGTGCGAGCGCCCTGCGCGCGGGCCGACAGCGGCACGCCGAGGAAGCGCGCACCAAGGGCCAGTCCAGCCAGGAATGCCGCCACCACCGCGGCGACCGAATGCAGCGAACTCCCGAGCAGGTAGGACAACTGCTTCGACCATACGATTTCGTAGAGCAGTCCCGCGGCGCCCGAGAGGAAGAACCAGACCGAAGCCCACAACGGGAAACCCGAGGGACGGGTGGCGGGCAGGGATGAAGCGGAATTGGACATGGCCGCAGATTGTAGCGGAACTGCCGGCCCGATTGGACACCGGGCACGAGATATCGTTATTTCTGGGGTCGCACCGCCGCCATGGGTAGGTCCCGCGCCCCGCGCGGCGCTGCGAGTGCGTTCGTTCCCGACTCCGCCCCGAGGAATCCATGTCCGAGCATGACACCCCGATTGGCACCGACCTCTCGAACGAGCGCGAGGATTTCATCCGCGAGATCGTCAAGGCCGATGTGGCAAGTGGCGCGGTGCACAAGGTGGTCACCCGCTTCCCGCCCGAGCCCAACGGCTATCTGCACATTGGCCACGCCAAGGCGATCTGTCTCAACTTCGGCATCGCGCAGCAGTTCTCCGGGCAATGCAACCTGCGCATGGACGACACCAACCCCGCCAAGGAGGAAGTGGAGTATGTGGACTCCATCCTGACCGATGTGAAGTGGTTGGTGGCGGGCTGGGCCGAGGATCGTCTGGCGCTCAAGGGCGCGGAGCCGTTCTTCGCTTCGGACTACTTCGAGGCGCTGTATGGGTACGCGGTGAGCTTGATCGAGAAGGGCAAGGCGTATGTCTGCGATCACACGGCCGCCGAGGTCGATCGCATGCGCGGCGCGCCGGGCGAGCCAGGCGAGGACAGTCTCTTCCGCGATCGTCCGGTGGCCGAAAGCCTGGAGCTGTTCGCTTGCATGCGCGCGGGCGAGTTTGCGGACGGAGTGCGCACACTGCGCGCGCGGATCGACATGGCATCACCCAATGTCTGGCTGCGCGATCCGGTGCTCTACCGCATCCGGCACGCTTCGCATCACCAGACGGGCGACGCATGGTGCATCTATCCACTCTATGACTTCGCGCACGGGCTGTCGGATTACATCGAGGGCGTCACGCACAGCATCTGCACGCTGGAGTTCGTGCCCCACCGCGCGTTGTACGACTGGTTGCTCGAGGCGCTCGAGCTGCCCCGACCCCTCCCC
>JANLOU010000273.1:0-10490 GCA_031366735.1 Candidatus Eiseniibacteriota bacterium | reverse complement strand
GATGCAGCACCCGCACGGCCTCGTCGAACTTGGCTTCGTCGGCGAGCACGGATCCCAGACTCGAGAGCGCCTCGGCATCCTTGGCGTTCAGCTTGACGGCATCGCGCCACTGCCCCTCGGCCAGCGCCAGCTCACCTGCGTTCTGGTAGGCGAGCGCAGCGTTGAACACCAGGTTCGCGTCTTCCTTCTTGACCTGGAACGCCTTGGCATAGGCGTCGCCCGAGGCCTTGAAGTCCGCCTTGCGCGCGGCATCCTGCTTGTCGCCGGCGCGGCTGAAGTAGGCGTTGCCCAGACCCATCAGGTGATCCGAGGAGTTCGGCTCCGCCTTGGACAGTTCGGCGTAGTACGAGATCGCCTCGTCGTACTTCTTCTCGTCAAGCAGTTTGCCGGCCTTGTTCGCCCGCGTGATGCGCAACGCCTCCTGCAACTGGCCCACCGAGGTGTCCGCCGCGGCCTCGACCAGCCCATTGCGCAGCACGGCCTCGGCCTCGTTGAACCGACCGTCGGCCGCGTAGGCCACGGCCAGATTGCGCAAGGTGGCAGCGTTGCCGGGCTTCAGCAGCTTGGCCTGCGTCAGGCGCTTGATGGCATCCTCGAACTTGCCGTGCGCCTCGTCCTTGGCGCCCGCTTCAAGCGCCTGCTGCGCATCGGTCACGGCCTTGATGCCGTCGTTGTAGCGCCGGGCCCAGTAGGACTCGCGATTATTGCTCACCTGCTCGAAGCGCTTCTTGTCACCCTTGGTCTGCAGTCCCTTGATCGCCTTGGCGAATGCGTCGCCGGCCGGCCCAGCGCTATCGAGCTCGGCGAACGCCCAGCCCAGATACCCCAGCGCCTCGTCGTCCTGGCCATCCTCGGTCGCGCACATGCTGAGCTGGTCCACCGCCTTGTTCATCTGGCGCTGGTAGTCCTCGGTGTTCCCCTTCTCTTTGTCGCGCAGACCCTGCACGACATACTGGATGCCACCCGCGCAATGCGGATTGCGGGCATGGGCAGCGGTCACCAGCGACACACACAGCGCCGCGGTGAGGCCGGCGGAGAGCGAGCGGAGCTTCAAGGCGTCCTCCCTCTTAGACAAGACGGTTGCCGTTCACCGACAGGCCGAATGTGGCCCCCAGTGACTTGGCCGCTTTGCGCGATGCGAGCATGCGCGTCATGAAGATCTCGAAATACTCCATGACGTGTGAGATCGCAGGGTCGATGGTGAGTTCCAGGGTGATGTGCTTGCCGTCAGCGTCGACATTCAGAAAACTCTTCTCGACCGCCCAGTTCACGCGGTCGTGGATGTCGAACTTGATCATCTCGGAGTTGCGCACGCGGGTCCGGTGCACATCGCTCTTGTCGGCCAGGATGACGGCCGCTGCCACCGGGTTCACCGGGTCGCCATCGTTCTCGTGATGGTTGCCGATGGCCGCGATGATCGTGAGCACCTCCATGTCGTCCATTCCGAACTCGTGGAGCAACTGCATGGCCATGACACCGCCCGTCTGGGCGTGATGGTCGCGATTCACCGCGTTGCCAATGTCATGCAGATACCCCGCGATCCCTGCCAGTTCGCAGGTCCGCTCGGGCAGATCGAGCCGCTTGAGCACGTTGTAGGCGATTCGGCTGACCAGGCCCACATGCCGTTCGCCATGCTCGGTATAGCCGATCTGCTCAAGCGCCGCGTCCGCCATGCGCACATAGTTGCGCACGCGCGGATGCTCGCGGATGAACTCGGGAGTGATGAGCGGGCGCCCCCCCTCGACGGGCGGGGCATCCGCAGCGGCTCGAACCACATTCTTGTGCATGGCAGAGGCTTCCTGATGCGGGAATGATGCCGGGACCCAGGACGGCTCGGGGTCGGTGGGCGAAGCGACTCTAGGAGCGCAACTCTCGATGCGTCAAGGCGGAAGCGGGTTTGACGCACACCTGACGCGGGCCCGCGAACGGCGGCGAGCGAGGCGAC
The DNA here is from genome assembly GCA_031366735.1 of Candidatus Eiseniibacteriota bacterium. GTDB lineage: Bacteria > Eisenbacteria > RBG-16-71-46 > RBG-16-71-46 > RBG-16-71-46 > CAIXRL01. The sequence continues at coordinate 8,545 of JANLOU010000273.1, read as the reverse complement.
GATGCACGACTGCGTCCGAGTCGCGACAGCGACGCGGCGCGGCGCGAGTGACGGCGTGTGGTGGCGCCTGACGGCGTGTGGTGGCGCCTGACGGCATGCGATGGCGTGTGATGGCGTGTGATGGCGTCAGAGCGCGTCGATCGGGTCCACATCCGCCATGACTTTGGCGCGACCCCGACCCGGCTGATCCGCCCACGCCAGCGCCGCCGCGGCAACCTCCCGCACCTTGCCGCCGTGGTCCCCCTTGAGCAGCAGGTGCCAGCGATGCTGATTGCGCAACCGTGCGAGCGCCTGCGGGGCAGGGCCGAGCACCGTGACGCCATGCGGCTCGGCCGCGTCCACCGCGATCGCGCCCAGCGCGCGCGCGGCCTTCTCCACCTCGGCTTCGTCCGGTCCCCACACCAACAACGACACCAATCGGGAGAACGGCGGATAGCCGGCATCGCGTCGCTCCTCGAGTTCGCGCTGCAGGAAACCCTTGGTGTCGCCCGAGGCGACGGCAGCGATGGCGACATGGTCGGGCGTGCAGGTCTGCACCAACACTTCGCCCGGGCGTTCGCCCCGACCCGCGCGACCCGACACTTGCACCAACAACTGCCAGGTGCGCTCGGCGGCGCGGAAATCGGGCAGGTGCAGGGCGACATCCGCGTCGAGCACCCCCACGAGCGTGACCCGGGGGAAGTCGAGCCCCTTGGCGATCATCTGCGTGCCCAGCAGGATGTCGGCCTCACCCTTGGCGAAGCGCTCCAACACTTTGCCCGGCGCCTCGCGGTCCTTGGCGACATCGGTGTCCAGACGCAGCACGCGGGCTGTGGGAAAGGCCTGCGCGATCTCGCGCTCGGCGCGCTGCGTGCCCGGACTGCCGAGCCGCAACAACGGCAGCTTGCACTCGGGGCACTGTGCCGTGGCGACTTCGCGATGATCGCAATAGTGACAGCGGAACTCGCGTGGATCCATGTGGAGCGTCAGGGTGATGTCGCAGCGCTTGCACTCGGGAGTCCAGCCACACCCACGGCACTGCACATGATGCGAGTGGCCGCGTCGGTTGAGCCACAGCAGGACCTGCTCCTTGCGCTCCAGGCGCTCGGCGATGGCGGCGCGCAAGGGCCGTGACAACAACCCCGAGTCGGCGCCGTCGCGGCGCAGGTCGATCACATGCACGCTGGGCATGGGGCGCCGGTCGACGCGCTCGGGCAGCAACAGGCGCGTGTATTTGCCGCGCGCGGCGTTCGCGAGCGATTCCAGGCTCGGCGTGGCGGAGCCCAGCACGATCGGCACGCCCAGCATCTGCGCGCGGCGCACCGCCACATCGCGCCCGTGATATCGCAACTGTTCGCTCTGCTTGTACGCCGACTCATGCTCCTCGTCCACGATCACGAGCTTCAGGTTCGGCAAGGGCGCGAACACTGCCGAGCGCGCGCCGACCACCACATCGAGTGCGCCGCGCCGCGCCAGCTCCCAATTGCGCCGGCGCTCACCCACGCCAAGGTATGAGTGCAGCAACCCCACGCGCCCGCCGAAGCGTTGGCGGAACCGCGCCACGATCTGCGAGCCCAGCGCCACCTCGGGCACCAGCACCAGCGTCTGGCCACCCGCCTCGCGCGCGGCGAGCGCGGCGCGCAGGTACACCTCGGTCTTGCCACTGGAGGTCACTCCATGCAAGAGGAAGGCGTGGAATCCACTGGCGCCCACGGCGCGCTCGAGCGCCAGGCACGCTGCGCGCTGGGCATCGGTGAGCGTGACCCGATCGCTCATGGCCATGCGGACGACCGCGTCCTCGCTGGCGCCCTTGCGCGCGCGGCTGCCGGCCAACCCGGTATGGCCACCGGGCAGTGTGGTGGCGATGACCTCGCCCGGAGGCGCCAGATAGTAGTCCGCCACCCAACGCGCCAACTCGAGCATGTGCTCGGACAGCAGCGGGGGTCCGAGCACCTTGGCGAGGTCGCTGATCCGGGGAAGCGGCGAGCTCGCGATGCGCTCGATCAGGATGCCGCGCGTCTTGCGTCCGCGGAACAGCACCTCGACGGGCGCGCCAGCTACGGCGGCGGCATCCAGTGCCTCGGGCACACGGTAGGTGAAGAGCTGGCGGACGGGGACCGGCAGCGCGATCAACGCGAAGGACATGCAGGACACTCTCGTCAGGTTCGGGGGCGCCGCGCACAGCGGCACGGGCACCATGGCGTGCCGCTCGTGCCGAGGCAAGCGCCCGAATCTCCGCGTTGGGCGGATGTTCGTTGTGGGCCGCGGCCGCGCGCTCGTATCATGCCTGCTTCCATCCCCGTTTCCGTGGAGACTCCCATTCTCGCACCCCTGCGCCGACTTCTCGCCCTGCTCGTGCTCCCCGGCACTGCGCTGCTTGCTGCGGTCGCCCCGGCACGCGCGGTGCTCGATATCGAGGACCGTGGCCCGGCTCTGGATGTAGGCCAGTACGCGCTGCGCATCACGAACATCGGTGTGCTGGGCAACGCGTTCTTCAACAAGGGCCTGTCGAACGACGCCTCGTGGGAATATCCGCGCGGCTCGGGTCACGAGGCGCTCGAGCATGCCGAGCTTTGGGTGGGGGGACGGCGCGCCGACGGCAAACGGGTGGTCTCGGGCGGCCCGATGCTGGAGTTCCGTCCCACGCTGGCGACCACCGACCGAGTCCGGGTCGGCTTGGCCGGGGGCCCAGGGACCCGCGGCGTGTTCGATGACGACGGCGATGGCCGGATCGACGAGGAAGCGCTCGATGGATTGGACGACGACGGCGACGGTGAGGTGGACGAGGATGTGTTCATGCCCTCGCAGCAGATCGCCGAAGCGAGCTTCGTGGACGATCGACCCGAGGCGATCACCTACGGCTTCCCCAACGGCGAGCGGCACGAACCACTGGGCCTGTCGGTGCGCCAACAGGCGTTCGCGTGGTCGTCGTACGGCAACCAGAAGGTCGCCGGTGTGCAGTGGACGATCACGAACCACTCGGCCGATGTGGTGAACGATGTCTGGGTGGGGCTGTCCGCCGACCTCGACTCGCGTGAGCGCGCCCGCAGCGGCGGGCAGGTGGACGATGCGGTGGGTTGGCTGGGCGATACGCTCTCGATCTTCGAGGGCACCAGCACACTGAACACGCTGTGGATCAAGCAGTGCTACGCCACGCTCGCGGGCAGGACGCCGTATGTGCATGACGCGCGCCGCCAGGACCTGCCCTACAGCGCGGTCGTGGGCTTGTCGCACACGACCGACCCTCTGTCGTTCATTGACAACTTCGCGTTCACCGGCGCCCGGGAGGCCAAGGCCGCGGCGCGTGCGCCCGCCCGTGACACGGCGTTCCGCTACACCATTCTCGCGAACGACCTGCCGCAGCGCCAAGGCGGACCCCCGACGCTCGATCTGGATCGCTACGAAGCGCTGCAGGGGCTGTACCCCGGCGCGGCGACCGAATATCCGCACGACTACGCCGTGCTGGTATCAGCCGGCCCGTTCCCGCATCTCGATCCCGGCCAGAGCGTGGAGTTCGCCGTGGCCTTCGTGGTGGCAGAGAGCCCCGACAGCCTGCTCGCCGCGATCCAGGCGGCGCGCCTGCTCTGGCGCGGCACGCGTCTCAATCTGATTCCCGATACCGGGCGACTCGGCTCGCATGGCCAGGGCGACACCGGCATCAATGGGTACGAGACTCCGTACGAAGCGCCGCCCGGGCTGGAGTTCTATTGGGACCGCAACTGCAATCACAAGTTCCGCGACGACCCGGCCTATCGCTCGGTGAACAACTTCCAGCCCGACGGCGGGCCGGAAGTGCTGTATCAGCACGGCAAGGTGATCTGGACCGATTGGGATTGCGATGCGTGCACGGGACTCGATGGCAAGGAAACGCAGTTCCATTGGTATGCGGGCCAACCCGCACCGCCCCAACCCGCCACGCGCGTGCTGGCGTTGGACCAGCAAGTGAGCATCCTCTGGGATGATTATCCCGAGGTGCTCGCCGATGGCGGCGTCATCCCCGGCAGTGGCTGGCGATTCGGCGGGTACCGCCTGTATCGATTGTCGGACTGGAAGCGCGATGCGCTGTTCCCACCCAACTCGCGCTGGCAGATGCTGGCAGCTTTCGCGCGCAACTCGGCAAACGGCGGCACGCTGCTCTCGGCCGTCACCGACACCACGGTAAGCGACGACTACATCCTGTACGGGCAGAAGCATCACCCCATCGGGCGCTACCGTTTCACCGATACGAATGTGAGCGATGGGTTCGATTATCACTACGGCATCACCGCATACGCCGAACGCACGGTGAGCACCAACAACATCCCGCGCACGGAGACGCTCGAGAGCCCCATCCGGCTGGTGTTCTCGGATGTCGTGCGCCCGCGCACCGAGGCGCGCGCGGATGCCTCGGCGGTGCGCGTCGTGCCCAACCCCTACCGGGGTTCGTCGCCGTGGGATCGACCCGCGGTGCCGGGCGATGTGTTCACGCGGCATATTGATTTCGTGGGGCTGCCCCGCGCGACCAGCACCATCAAGGTGTGGACGCTGGCCGGCGACTTCGTGGTGCAGCTCGACCACGATGGCCGCAACGGCGATGGGCAAGCGGCGTGGAACCTGATCTCGCGCAATGGTCAGGATGTCGCGAGCGGCGTCTACCTGTTCACGGTGGACTCTTCGCTCGGGCGCACCACCGGAAGGTTCGTGCTGATCCGGTAGCGGCTAGGCCTGCATGCGCTGCTGCGAAGTCCCCTGACCGAGAATGGCGTTGATCCTCTCGACCAGCTTGCGCGGGCTGAACGGCTTGGTGATGTAGTCGTCCGCGCCCACTTCGAACCCGACCTTCTGGTCCACATTGCGACCCTTGGCCGAGAGCAGGATGACCGGAATGTCCTTCGTGCGATCGTCGGCCTTGAGCATCTTGCAGGTCTCGTAGCCGTCGAGCTTGGGCATCATGATATCGAGAACGATGAGGTCGGGGTGCTCCGCACGCGCCTTCTCCAGCGCCTGCTCGCCATCCAAGGCGGTCAGCACTTCGTAGCCTTCCATGCCCAGACTGAAATCCAGGATATGGACGATATAGATCTCGTCGTCCACCACCAGGATCTTCCCCTTCGCCATCCTCGTATCCTCCCGATGCCGGGGTTCCGGCGTTCGCGTCCTACACTCCCTATCGGCGCAGACTCCCCCAACCTTGAGTGCGTGTTCTGCACGCTCCTAGGCGGCGGCCCGCACTTCGCCCTCACGCTCCAGAACGCGCACGAAGGCCTCGACCACCTCCGGGTCGAATTGCCCACCCGCGGCCCGGCGCAGCTCGGCCACGGCGTCCTCGTGGGTCCGGGGCGCCCGGAACGGACGCGGGGAAGTCATGCTGTCCCAAGCGTCGCACACGGTCAGGATGCGACTTCCCACCGGGATGGCGTCACCCTGCAGCCCGCGTGGATACCCACTGCCGTCCCAATGCTCGTGTGGCTCAGGATCAGGTCGCGCACCACGCCCAGATACTCCAGCGGACGAAGGATCTCGACACTCACCTCGGGGTGCGCGGCGACCGCGCTGCGCTGGCGCGCATCGAGGCGGCCCGGATGGCCCGTCTCGGCCTCGAGCCGCACCATGCCCAGATCGTGGATGCTGGCGACATAGCCGATCACATCGACATCGGCCGCGGACATTCCCAACTCACGCGCCAGGGCCCGGGCCTGCTTCACCAGATGGCGGCCACCCAACGCCAGATCGCGCTTCAAGCGCGTCATGCACAGCACGGCCTCGATCGCGTCCTCGACCACACGATGGCTGTCGGGGTAGGCACAAGCCCGCTCGATGGCGCTGCTCACGCGCTCGGTCAGCATCACCAGCAGCGCCAGATCATCCTCGTCGAAAGGCTCGCCGTTCGCCTTGTTGTTCGCATTGATCACGCCGATGACCTCGCCCTCGACGCGCAGCGGCACGCACAAGAGCGACTTGGTGCAGTACTGCGGGTGGTTCAGGCGCTTGAATCGGCGATCGGTCTCGATGTTCTCGACCAGCACGGGCCGGCCCCAAGCGGCGACGGCGCCGGCGACACCCGAGCGCAGCGTCGTCCGCCGTCCCTGCACATCCTGCGCCTCGTGGCCCACCGAGGCCGCCACGAACAGGTCGCCCCGATCGGGATCCACCAGCACGAGCGAGACGATGCTGGCCTCGAGCGAAGCCGAGACCATCTCGACGATGCCTTCGAACAACTGCCGCAGGTCGTCCCGGCCCACAGTCTGGCGCGCGATGCGCCGCGCGCGCGGCGACGCCACTTGCCGCATCGGCGCTGCAAAGCAGAAGCACGCGCCCTGCGGTGTGCCGGCCGCGCCCACGGGCTGTTCGGCCCACATGCGTCCACCATGCAGGTGCACGATGCTGCGCGAGATCGCCAACCCCAACCGCGTGCCCTCCTGGCCCGGCGCGAGTGAACCCGCGCTGGCCTGACGGCGTGCGCGGTAGAACCCTTCGAGCACGACCGCCAGATCCTCGGCGGGCAACGGCGGACCCTGATCGCTGACACGGCACACCCATTCGTCGCCGCGCACACCCAGTTCGACTCGGACCGTGCCACCCTCGGGCGAGAACTGCGCAGCGTTCGCGATCAGATTGCCGATCACGCGCCGCATCAACTCCTGATCGACCTCGACGCGCATCTCGGGTTCGGCGTGCAGCACCACTTCGACCCCGCGGCGCTCGACTTCCACACGCGCCCGTTCAAGCGCCTCACGGCCCAACTCGGTGAGACCTGCCGCGGATAGGCGCAGCGTGCACTCGCCCCCCTCGATGCGCGAAAGGTCGTGCACATCGGTCACGAGCGCCGCCAGCCGGTCGCATTCCTCATCGATGATCTGCAGGAAGCGTTCGCGCGGAGCGCGGGGATTGTCGAGATTGCCGGCGAGTGTCTCGGCGTAGGCCTTGATGCTCGAGAGCGGGCTGCGCACTTCGTGCGACACGATCGCCATGAGGCCCGCTGCCGATTCCTGCGCCGCGAACAACTTGCGTTCCAGTCCCGCCACGCGAGCGCGTTCGTCCTCGATCAGCCGGAACAAGTCGCTACGCTCGAGCGCCAGCGCCAATGCGTCCGCCATCGTCTGCACGAACAGCCGCTCGGAGGCCGAGAACCCGCGCGGGGCGTCGAACGCCACCAACAGGAATCCATACTGGGTGCTGCCCGCCACCAACGGAACCGTGGCAAGCGCGTCGGGAGTGCGCTGCCAGAGCAGCGTCTCGCGCGGCGCACGCGGCCCCGCGGCGCCCTCGTCGAACATGGGCTGATCGTGACGCATGACCCATTCGACCGGACCACCGTGCTCGGCCAGATAGGGCATTTCGACGCCCGACTCCTCGAACCGGAACATGGCGCCGCTCTTGCGATCGACCCGGAGCAACCGGCTATCGCTGGCACACAACGCGCGGCGCGCATTGGCGCACGCCACACCCCACGACACCCCGAGGTCCGATGTGGTGCGGATGGCCAACACCGCCTCGGCCAGCAACGCCTGCGCCTCGCCAGGGTGGCTGAGGGGTCCAGTACGGGTGGGTTCTTCGGTCATCGAGCGCCTCACGCCACGTGACGGTCGGACTCGGCGTCACTGCGACGACGCCGCTCGCCCACGAGCACGCTTCCGGGAATCCCCTTGCCGTGCGCCTTGAGTTCCTGTGCAATGTCGATCAACTCGGCAAGGTGGGTGACCGGCACACGGTCGGTGCTCACGAGCGCGATGGTCAGGCTCATGAGCGGGAATCGCTCCACCACATGGCGTCGGTTCAGCACCTCGACATGGCCGCGCTCACGGTCTTCTTCGTCATACAACTCGCGAGCCGCGGTGTTGAACCACTCAAGGATCTCTTCGCCCAGGACCTCGGCGTCCTCGGGCAGCGTCAGCACCACGAAGTCATCGCCGCCGATATGGCCGACGAAACCCTCGGCTCCGCCGCGGCGCTGCACGGCCTCGGTGAGGATGCGAGCAAGCATCTGGATGGCCTGGTCACCACGCGCGTAGCCGTAGTAATCGTTGAACGCCTTGAAGTGATCGACATCGACCTGCAGCAGCGCGAACGGCGTGTTGCGCGCGAGTCGCATGCGGATCTCATCGTTGATCGAATGGTTGCCGGGCAGACCGGTGAGCGGACTTGCGGCGCGCTGCTGCTGACTCCAGTCGAGCACATTGCGCACCCGCAACAACAGCTCATCGCGGTTCCATGGCTTCGTCACATAGTCGTTGGCGCCGCCCTCGAGCCCCTGCACCTTGGAGGTCATCTCGGTGCGGGCCGTGAGCATCACGATGGGGATGTGGCGCGTGGAGAACGACACGCGCAACTGCCGACACACCTCGTGGCCGTCCATCATCGGCATCATCACATCGAGCAACAGCAGGTCCGGCGCGTCGCTCTGGGCGAGCGCCACGGCTTCCCTGCCATCGGTTGCTTCGATGACCTCATAGCCTTCCAACTCGAGCTGCAGACGGAGCACCTGTCGCAGATCGGGTTCATCTTCGGCAATGAGGATGCGGGCTTTGGCCACTCCCAGCTCCCGTCCGGTGGGGATGTGCGCGAATGCTGCAAGCGATGGAACGGT
>JANLOU010000240.1:0-2663 GCA_031366735.1 Candidatus Eiseniibacteriota bacterium | reverse complement strand
GCCCGACCCGCGCCGCGCTTCGATGTGCGCAATGTCGAGGGCAAGCCGGTCTCGCTCGATTCGCTGTTGCAGCGGGGCCCGGTGCTGCTCGACTTCTGGGCCACCTGGTGCAAACCGTGTGTCACCTCGCTGCCTGCGATGGAGCGCCATTGGCGGGAGCATCAAGCCGCGGGACTCACTGTGGTCGGTATCTCGGTCGATGGACCGCGCAACTTCGCCAAAGTGCGCCCGTTCGCGCGCGGGCTGGGACTCACCTTCCCGATCGTGCTCGATGAAGACGGCTCGCTCGCGCGGCGCTTCGATGTGACGGGCATGCCCACCTCGATCCTGATCGCGCCCGACCGGCATATCGCGTATGTGCAGGTGGGCTACACCGCGGGGCACGAGGAAGCGCTCGCGCGCGCGATCCTTGCCCTGTTGCCCGGCTCCGCTGTGCCGGACAGCGCGCGATGAGGGGTCGGTTGGCCGCGCTGTGGATGCGTCATGTGCTCGCGGCGGTGGCGCTCACGGTGTGCCCGGTGGCGGCGGCGCACGCGCAGCTCTCGGGCGGTAACCTGCTGATCGGCCAGAGTGGCAATCTCATCGGCGCCCAGCGCAAGGACCGCAGCGACCTGTATGACCGGCTCGATCTGCAATGGTCCTCGGATGCGCTCACGCTGGGCGGACGCTTCGAATACGATCGGAGTAACGACGATCGCCCGGACTATGGCCGTGCCGCAGCGTACCAGCGTGTGACGCAGCGCTGGGCGGAATGGGACCACAACGGGCTCGGCGTGCGGGTCGGCAACTTCTACACCATTCTGGGGCGCGGACTCCTGCACCGCTCGTGGGAGCTGCCCGGCGTGGTGTACGACGAAGTGGGCACGCAGACACGCTATGCGGCGGCGCGCGATCTGAACGGCGCGCGCGTGCACGCCGAAGTCGGACCGGTCAATGCGCAGCTGTTCCGTGGCCGAGTCAATGACGGCACGACCTCGCCGGCACTGGAGTCGTTCGGCTTCGAGCGCTACCGAGGCGTGCTCGATGGCGCCGAGCTGCGGACGCGTCTGCCCCGCGGCGCCAGCGTCGGAGCGGCGTGGACCCGGTATGTGTATGGCGATGCGCCCGAGCGCCAGTACGCCAGCGGTTTCGCGCAGGTGGATCCGCTCGAGGTTGCGGGGGTGAAGGGCTGGTCGGCGCCATTCGCGTTCGAGTACGCCGCCGAGCGGCCAGCGCTGCTGGAGTGGTGGAAGCTGCGCCGCGGGAGCGAGCGCGCGCACGCGATGTACGCTTCGGGTGGTCTCCTATGGCGGCGCTACACGCTGATCGCCGAGTACAAGGACTACGACGGATTCCGCCTCGGACTCAATGATCCGCCTTCATTGGTGCGCGAGCACTCGGCGCCACTGCTCAATCGCGATACGCACCTATTGGATGCGGCGGGCGAAGAGGGTTTCCAACTGGAGGCCAGCGGCCCGTTGCATCCATGGGCCAGCTTCACCGCGAACTTCACGCGTTCCGATGGCGCGCCCGGCGTGCGCTGGTTGCGCTTCGAAGAACGCTACGCCGAACTCCATGTGGCGCCGCCGGGGAGCGATGCGTGGGAGTTCACCCTGTTCGCCGACCGGGGGTTCAACACCTTCGACTTCGTGGTCGACCGGCACAGCTTGGGTCTAGCCGCGTCGGCTCGCCTGCCGCGGGCGCTCTCCGTCTCGCTTGATCTGGAGCGCAAACGCGTGGGCACGCAGGGATTCTTCGGGCCACGCGAATGGTTCCAGGACGAGTTCGTATCGCTCGCGCTGTCCCGCGCGGGCTGGGGCACGGCCGGTGTGAGCGTGACGCGCACCTCCGATCCGCGCGACCTGCCCTCAGATGAGTTCGGGCTTCCCACCGCGGACCGGGCGTCGTTCGTGGGTGCTTCCTTGAGCGGCGATGTGGGCCCCTCGCACCAAGTTTCGCTGTTCGCCGGGCGCCGCCGCGGTGGGCGCGCGTGCACCAGCGGCACTTGTTACGATGTGCCCTCGCTCGCGGGGGCAGAGTTGCGGGTGACCAGCCGGTTCTGAAGCGGCGCTAGCGATACAGTGACTTGACCGAACCCCAAGTGCCATTGCGCGCGGGCGTGCCGACACAGGAAATCGGGGCGCCGGACTGCCAGGTGACCACATGGCTGTTGGGGCTCACGGGGTTGGTCACGAAGTAATCGCCCAGGCCGGCGGGTTGAACGAGTTTGATCGACTGGAGCAGGAGACATGCGGGCGTCGTGCAGCCCGCGCACGCCCCCGTGCCAACCGTCTTCGCGTGCGAGATCAAAAGCGAGAAATCGAAGTACTCGGTTCCGGCCGTGAGCGGGCCCATCGCCGCGTTGGGGACGGCTGCCGCCAGCGAGATCCGGACGGAGCTGAGCGTGGGATAGCCGATGGTGTACGCGCCGATCCCGCCGAGCGCTTGCCCTTGCCAGTAGTCGGTGCAGACCGTCCAGGCGGGGTCGGGTATCAATGACATCGTGAGCGCGGTCTGACGACAGGTGCCGGCATTCTTCATCTGCCACCATGAGGGCACCCCCGTGCCACTGAATGTCGCAAAGAGGATCATCTCCGTGCCCATCAACTGAGTGATCCCGTTGGGTGCCACATACGACCCCACCAGCCGATCGCTTCCCGTGTTGGTGTTGCAGGCGAACGCGC
>JANLOU010000221.1:0-12163 GCA_031366735.1 Candidatus Eiseniibacteriota bacterium | reverse complement strand
GCCGTTGCAGATCCTCGGGGCGGGAAAGCCCACTCTCGGCCACTGCCACGCGATCGGTCGGGATGCTCGGCAACAGGTCGATGCTGGTCTGCAGATCGACCACGAAGGTGTGCAGGCTGCGATTGTTGATCCCCACCAGCGTGGCCCCAGCCGCGAGCGCAGCATCCAGTTCGTCGCTGTCATGCACCTCGACCAGGCAGTCGAGGCCCAGCTCGCGCGCCTCGGTGAGCAGCCCGGCCATCTCGGAGCGTCCCAGGAGCGCGGCCAACAGCAGCACCGCATCGGCGCCGCGCGCCGCCGCGTCCAACAACTGGTAGCGGTCGATGACGAAGTCCTTGAGCAGGAGCGGTAGCTCGACCGCGGGACGGACGAGGTCCATCCACCGCGGATCGCCTTGGAAATGGTCGGGCTCGGTCACCAACGAGACGGCTGCCGCGCCACCGTGCGCGTAAAGTCGGGCCATGCGGACGGGGTCGACCGCTGCATTGAGCACGCCCTTGCTCGGCGATGCTCGTTTCACCTCGCACAGCAGTTGAAGTGGGTCGGCGGGCGTGTTGCGACGCAGCGCTTGTTCGAGCCGTCCGGGGGCGCGGTCCGGCCGCAACTGCGCCCGCAGCCATGCCTCGGGCCGCTCGAGCATCATCGCCGCGATCCGCAGACGACGATCACGCGCGATGTCGGCGAGGAAGTCCACGCCTTTGCCAGCGGTCACGCCAGCTCTCCCGACTGGGCGGGCGCAGCGATCGGGGCACGCTCCGCGATCACCACCACACATCCGGCCAGCAGGTCGTGCACGGTCTGGCGGCGCGAGGTCCAGAGGTTGAACAGATAGCCCACGCCGCCCATCAGGAGTGAGAGGAACTGGCCGAAGTAGCGGCCCGAGGCCCGCGCGAAGGTGATCCGACGGGCCTGCATATCCATGACACGCATCCCCAGTAACTGCTGTCCCAGAGTCCCCTGAGCCGCTGAACTTTCCATGAGGGCCGAATAGAGCCAGGTGAGGAGCAGCGAGCCCAGGCTCACCCCGAGGGCCATGCCACTATCCGACCCGGTGCTCGGAGAGAGCAGCGGCAGGCCCAACAGAACCTTCGCGATCGCCGTGGGGAAATAGAGGATCAGGCCGTCCACGAGGGAGGCGCCCAGCCGACGCCAGAAACCGCCGAATGCTTGCCGCGGCCAATGCGAGACGCCGGGGGCCGAAGCCTGCGGTTGGCCCGGGAGCGAACCGGTCCCAGCCGCTCGCAGCACTGCGCCGCACGAGAGACAAGTGGTGCTGGGCTCGGGCGACCAGGTGCCGCAATGACCGCAGAACATGCTCAGCTCCGGAAGGCGGCCATCTCGGCCAGCTTGTTCGCGGCGGCACCGGAATCGATGGCTTCCTGTGCGCGTCGCACGCCCGCCGCGAGGTCGGGGACCGTGCCTGCCACCAGGAGCGCCGCGGCGGTGTTCAGCACCACGATGTCGCGGGCGGCGCCCGTCTCCCCCGCGAGCACGGCCCGCACGCGCACGGCGTTCTCGGCAGCGCTGCCGCCGGCGACGCCGGACTTGTCCGTGTGCGCCAGGCCGTACTGCGCCGGATCGATCTCGTACTCGGTGATCTCGCCGGACTTGAGCTCGGCCACATGGTTCGTGGCGAAGACGGTCAGTTCGTCCATCCCGTCCTTGCCGTGCACCACCATGGCTCGCTCGCTTCCCAGGGAATGCAGCACCTCGGCGAGCGTTCGCACCAGATGGTCGGAGTACACTCCCAGCAGCTGATGAGTGGCGCCGGCAGGATTCGTCAGCGGGCCCAGGACATTGAAGAATGTGCGGACGCCCAACTCACGGCGTGGCCCGGTGGCGTGACGCAGCGCACCGTGATAGTTGGGCGCGAACAGGAAAGTGATTCCCACGACATCGAGCGACCGCCCCGCATCCTCGGGCGTGAGATCGATCCCCACACCCAACGACTCGAGCACATCGGCGCTGCCCGTGCGACTGGAGACGGCCCGGTTGCCATGCTTGGCCACTGCCACGCCGCAGCTGGCGACCACGATCGCGACCGTGGTGCTGATATTGAAAGTCCCCGCGTTATCGCCGCCGGTTCCGCAGGTATCCAGCAGTGGCGAGCGACGCGTGCGCAATGGCGAGACGCGCTGGCGCATGGCTTCGGCCATGCCGGCGATCTCATCGGGGGTCTCCCCCTTCATGCGCAGGGCCACGGCAAGCGCCGCGATCTGCGACGGCGTGGCTTCACCTGCGAGGATCTGGTCCATGCTGGCGCGGGCGAGTTCTCGGCTCAGGTCCTCGTGCGCGACGACGCGGGCGATGGCGGACTGGATCAACGCGAGGTTCTCCTCTGCTGGCGACACAGGGTCAGGAAGTTCTCGATGAGACGCAGGCCTTGTTGGGTGAGCACGGATTCCGGATGGAACTGCACGCCCCAGGTTTCGTGGTCCTTGTGCTTCAAGCCCATCAGTTCACCCTCGGGCGTCCACGCCATCACCTCGAGGACATCGGGCAGCGTGTCGCGCTCGACGATGAGCGAATGGTACCGGGTGGCTTCGAACGGGTTATCGAGCCCCGCGAACAGTCCCCGGCCCTTGTGCAGGATGGGACTCGTCTTGCCGTGCATGAGTCTTGGTGCACGCACCACACGGCCACCGTACACCTCGCCCAGGGCCTGATGGCCGAGGCAGACGCCCAGCACCGGCACCTTGCCGGCCAACGCCTTCAGGGCGGCCTCCGAGATGCCCGCATCACGCGGCTCGCCGGGGCCGGGCGAGATGAGCAGGCCCTCGAGGTGCTCGAGGGATTCCAACTCCGCCACGGTGATCGCGTCATTGCGGCGGACCATCACCTCGGCTCCCAGCGTGCCCAGATACTGGACCAGGTTGTAGGTGAACGAGTCGTAGTTGTCGATGACCGCGATCACCGTGTCCCCCGCTCGGCACGCTGCACCGCCAACCACAGCGCGCGACCCTTGTTCATGGTCTCCTGCCATTCATGCTCCGGCACGGAGTCGGCCACGATGCCCGCCCCGACACCCCAGTACGCCCGCCCATTGGCATACACGAGCGTACGGATGGTGATAGCGAGATCGAGGTTGCCGTGGTAGTCGAAATGCCCGATGGCGCCCGCATACACGCCGCGCCGCACGGGCTCGAGCGCCTCGATGATCTCCATCGCCCGCACCTTGGGCGCCCCCGACACGGTGCCTGCGGGAAAAGTGGCGCGCACGGCGTCGAGCGGCGCCAGTTCACCTTTCACGCGGCCGCGCACGTTGCTCACCAGATGCATGACCTGCGAATAGCGTTCGACTTTCATGTACTCGTTGGTCTCGACCGTGCCGTATTCGGCAACTCGCCCGACATCGTTGCGGCCCAGATCCACGAGCATCACGTGCTCGGCTCGCTCTTTCTCGTTCGCGAGCAGCTCTTCCTCGAGCGCACGATCCTCGTCCGCCGTGCGGCCGCGCGGGCGCGTGCCGGCGATGGGTCGCACTTCGATGGTGCTGTCCGTGCGACGCACGAGCACTTCGGGACTCGAGCCGACGATGGCGAAGTCGCCGAGCCGCAGGAAGTACATATAGGGCGAGGGGTTCGTCACGCGCAGCGCGCGATAGCCCTCGAACGCCGGCTGCGAGACCTCCGCGCTCATCCGGTGAGCCAATACGACCTGAAAAATATCGCCGGCGCGGATGTGCTCCTTGGCGACCTCGACCGCGCTGCAGAACTGCGATTGGCTCATGGACGATTGCGGCTCACTCGCCTCGCCCCACGCCGGGGGCTCGATCCAGCTGAGCGGTTTGCGCAGGCGTTCGACCTCGGCATTCAGTCGAGCCACCGCCGCATCGTAGGCCTTGTCGGCCTCCTCGCCCCCGCGCGCGTGGGTCACGACTTTCATGGTGTGCGTGAGGTTGTCGAACACGCTCACCACATCGCCGAACAGGAAGACCGCGTCGGGCAGGTGGAGCTCGTCCTTGGCTGTTTCGGGCAAGCGTTCGAACCAGCGCACGGCGTCGTAACTCAGGTACCCCACCGCACCGCCGCAGAAGCGCGGCAAACCCGGCAGCGCCACGGCCTGATGCTGTTGCAGCAGTTCGGCCAACTCCACCATGGGCGCCCGCGTCAGGGGCCGCACGGTGCCGTGCTCGTGCAGCTCGGACTTGTCGCCACGCGCGATGAAGACTTTGGACGGTCGGCTGCCGAGGATCGAGTAACGCCCCCACTTCTCGCCGCCCTCGACGCTCTCGAGGAGGAAGCCATAGGGGCCGTCATCGATCTTGCGGAATGCCGACACAGGGGTATCGTGGTCGGCGAAAACCTCGCGATACACGGGCACCAGCTTGCCCGTCTTCGCCAGCGCGTGGAACTCGGAGCGGGTGGGAACGATCATCGCGAGATCAGGGGCCGCCTTTACCCGTCGGCGTCGCGAGCAACTCGCGGGCCTGACGACGGGTGGTGTCGGTCACCCGCTCGCCCGCGAGCATCCGCGCCAGCTCCTCGACCCGCTCATTCGGCTCCAGAGCCTCGATGCGGGTGACGGTGCGACCGGAAGCGACGCGCTTGGCCACCGTGAAGTGGCAACCGGCCAGCGCGGCGATCATGGGCAGGTGAGTGACACAGATGACCTGACGGTGCTCGGCCAGACGCCGGAGTCGCTCCCCGACCGCCTGCGCAACGGCACCGCCAATGCCGGAATCTACTTCGTCGAACACGAGAAGGTCAACGCGGTCACGGGCTTGCAGCGCGCACTTGAGCGCGAGCATGACCCGCGACAGTTCCCCTCCCGAGGCGATCCGCTGCAACGGGCGCGCAGGCTCCCCCGGATTGGCGGTGAAGGCCAGTTCCACTGCGTCGAGGCCCGTGGGTGTGGGCCGCGCGCCTTCGGCGGCGGTGACCTCGAAAGCGATGCGGGCATGCGGGAAGCCGAGCGGCTTGAGCTCCTTGGACAGCGCTCCGCTCCACTCCTTGGCGGCGGCCTTCCGTCGCGTGGTAAGGAGCGCGCCGGCCCTGCGGCAGGCCGCTTCGGCATCGGCGCGCTTGTCGTTCGCGCGTGCGAGCGCGCCCTCGGCGTCCTCGCCCTGGGCGAGCTCAGCGGCCAACTCTTCACGCCAGGCGATCATGCCCGCGATGTCGCGCCGGAACTTGCGCTGCAACTTGGCATATAACTCGCGGCGCGACTCGACTTCCTCGAGGTGCGCGGGGTCGGCTTCGAGCGAGCCGAGATAAGCCCCAAGCGTGCGCGAGGTTTCCTGCGCCGCGATAACGGCATCGGTCAATGGCTGCAGCGTTTCGGTCAGGCTGGGGTCCAGGGCTGCGGCCTGCTCGAGCGCGTGTTGTGCGGCGCTGAGCGACTCCAGCGCGGCGTTCTCGCCCTCGGAGAGCCGGTCGAGCGCGGTGGTGGTGAGGGCGCGCAAGCGATCGGCGTGCGCGAGGCGTGAGGCCTCGATGCGCAGCTCGGCTTCTTCGCCTTCGGCGAGTCTTGCATCGTCGAGTTCGCGTGCGGCCGACAGCAGGTAGTCGCGACGCTCGGCGTAAGTGGCGAGCGAATCGTGCAGGCGCGTGAGCTCGCCTTCGGCCTCGCGCAGCGCGGCGAGCGTATCGCCATAGCGTCCGCGTTCGTCCTCGATGCCCGCGAGCCGGTCGAGCGTGGCGAGGGCCGCGCCTTCGCGCAGCAGGCTCTGGTGCTCGTGCTGCCCATGCAGGTCGAGCAATATCTCGCCGAGTCGCTTGAGTGAGGCGAGCGTGACGGGCGACTGGTTGACCGAGGCGCGACTGCGTCCCTCGGCCGAGACCTCGCGCCTCACCACGAGCGACTCACCGTCGAACTCGAGACCCCACTCGGTGAGCAGCGCGCCGACGCGCTTGGCGGTATCGCCGTTCAGGCGGAACTCGCCCTCGACCGTGGCACACTTGGCGCCGTCGCGGACCAGGTCGGCATCGCCCCGGCCGCCGACGAGCAGGCCGAGCGAGTCCACCATCAGACTCTTGCCGGCGCCGGTCTCACCGGTGACCGCGTGCAGTCCAAGCCCAAGTTCGATCTCGGCGCGTTCGACAAGGGCAAGGTCACGGATGACGAGGCGTTCGAGCATGGCGGCTCCGGTCCATGGGGCGGTGTGGCTCGAGGGCACTGCACGGATGGGCAAAATCATAGCGGGTCGTGGGTGGCGATGAAAGTGGAGAGTGGATGGTGGGACGCAGGCTGTGGAATTGGCGCTTGACAGGTTTCGAGGGGGATTGAACCGAACCTCCTCGCTGTGGCGCGGCTCGTGACGCAATGCGCGGTGCTTGGGCGCACGCGCGGAAACGCAGGCGTCCGTACGAAAGTTCTCGCGATGCGTTGAGTTCGGCGCTTCACAGACAAGTGCAAGAGGCGAAATTCGCCATGCTATTCTGATTCTGCAGCGAGCCCACCTGCCCCCGACGACCCGCCCCCGCGGATGAGTGCCATGCAATTGCGTTCGTTCATTGGTGTGCCTGACCATGTCGTGATCCACGATTTCGAAGCGACCGACGATGATTCCCACTGCACGCTCGCCCGTTTGCTGGAGCTGCTCATCGTGGTCATGCGTCGAAAGCTCTACCGCGGCCAGGGCTACAGCACGATTCACGCCTACTGCGTGCGCGGTCGACACATGGCCGAGTTCACCGCGTTCAAGCGGGTGCAGGCGGCCAAGGCAGCGTCGCGGCACCGCGTGATCCTGAGCATGGTCGCCGAGGGTCGCCTGCATCTCACCGCGATTCTCATGTTGGCTCCTCATCTGAAAGGCCCGGATGCAGAGGCCCTGCTCCTGGAGGCGAGTCACAAGACCAAGGCGCAGCTCAAGCGCATGCTCGCTCGCATCGCGCCAAAGCCGGATGTCCCGACGTGCTTCCAAACGGTTGCCCCGACCACGTCACTGCCGCCGCTTCTGGAAAAACTAGCTCCGGAGCTAGTTTCTGACAGAAGCGGAACAAGTACTGATTCTACTGGCGAGGAACCGATCAGCCCGCCGACGTTGCTCGTTCCGATCATGTCTGGCCCGCAGGCACGGATCGAGCCCCGCTCCCCCGGGCGAATCGCGGTGCAGTTCATGCTCGATGAGTCCGAGTACGAAGAGCTCCAGCGAGCACAGGCTCTCGCGCCGCATGAGGTCATGCCCAGTGACGTGGCGGCTTTCTACAAATGGGCCGTGCGCGAGGTGTTGAAGCTGCAAGAGAAGCGCCGTTTCGCTGCGACCGCCAAGCCCCGCGCGTCCAAGGACGCGCCGGAAGGCCGGCATATCCCTGCGCATGTGAAGCGTGAGGTCGAGGAACGCGACGGCCGACAGTGCACGTTCGTCAGCAACAGAGGCGTGCGTTGCACCGACGTGCGGAACCTCGAGTTCGATCATCAAGAGGCGTTCGCAAGAGGCGGTAGGTCGACGGTTGGGAACATCCGGCTGCTCTGCCACGCTCACAATCAGCTCGAGGCGGAGCGGACGTTCGGCGCCGGCTTCATGGAAGAGAAGCGACGACGGACCTAGTTACGACGAGCAGCACTTCCACGCCACCTACAGGCTCCGCCGCTCACTCCCCTGCCACCCGAGCTTCGCCTGCAGCGCGCGCAGGAACGGGCGGTCCGGGTTCTCGTAGACGCGCACGACGAGTGGCGAAAGCTTCATCTCCACCACGTCGTCTTTGGCAAGATCCACGGCGTCCTGGCCGTCGAGCACCAGCAGCGCCGGGCCGGGGCTCATGACGCTGACCGTGACCGCAGCGCCCGGCGGCAGCACCAACGAACGACTGCCCAGGGCATGGGCGCATGCGGGAGTCACGACGAGCGCATCCAGTGTGGGCGCCACCAGCGGGCCGCCGGCGCTCAGTGAATACGCAGTCGAGCCGCTGGAACTCGCGGCGATGATGCCGTCGGCGACCAAGTGTCCCAGATCATGTCCCAGCGCACCGACTCGCAGATGAATCGCGGCGTAGCTCACGGCACTGCGCACGACCGCGTCGTTCAAGGCGAAGCCCTTGGGGCCGGTGCGGCCACCGCGGGCGCGGTGAATGACGGTCTCCACGCCGCTGCGATGCGAAACGCGCCATGTGCCCTTGAACACAGCATTCACGGCCTTGCCGATTTCAGTCGATTCCGCGGCGGCGAGGAAGCCGAGTCCGCCGAGGTTGATGGGCAACAGCACGGCCTTGCGGCCAGCGAGTGCGCGACCAGCGGTCAAGACGGTGCCGTCGCCGCCGAGCGAGATCATCAACTGGCACCAGGCGCCAAGCTCGGCGCAGGACTCCCCTTCGCGGTTCATCGCGGCGGCCAGGTCGCGATCGAGCCGAACTTCGCAGCCGCGTCGCGAGAGCGACGTCACCAGCTTCGCGGCGGCGCGTCGGACTTCGGCGCGGCCGGTATGTCCCACGATGGCGACGCGTTTGATGGAGAGCCTCACAGGAGTTGGCGCTGGCTGGTGCGAACGAACTCACGCACGTTGGCCAGCAGGCCATCGGCATCCAATCCGCATTGTTGCAGCAACTCATCGCGCTTGCCGTGCAGCACGAACTCCTCGGGCAGCGCGATGCGATGCAAGGGCACATGCTGCATCCCGTGCTTGTCGAGGCACTCGCTCACGGCGCTGCCGAAGCCGCCCATCACCACATTCTCCTCGACCGTGACGACACGGCCCACGCTCCTGGCCAAGCCGAGGACGGCGCGCGCGTCGACGGGCGCAGCGAAACGCGCGTTCACGACGGTCGCCGAGATCCCCTCGGCGGCAAGCTTCTCGGCCGCTGCCAGCGCGGGCGCCACCATGGTGCCGAGCGCGAAGATCGCCACATCGCCGCCTGCACGCAGCTGCTCGGATTCGCCGATCCCGAGAATGCGCGGCTCGCCGGTCGGGAGTTCGGCGTCGGGGATATTGCTGCGCGGGTAGCGTACCGCGATCGGCGCATCGCCTGACCAGTGCGCCGCCGTCCACATCATGTCGCGCAACTCGGCGCCGTCCTTGGGCTGCATCACCACGCAGCCGGGGATCATGCGCAGGTAGCCCACATCGAACACGCCATGCTGGGGTGCGCCGTCCTCGCCCACCAATCCGGCGCGGTCCAGGCACAACATGATCTTCAGGTTCTGCACCGCCACATCATGGATGATCTGGTCGAACCCTCGCTGCAGGAAGGTCGAATAGATGGTCGTGATAGGCAGCATGCCCTCGGCCGCCAGCCCGGCCGAGAAAGTCACTGCGTGCTCCTCGGCCATGCCCACATCGAAGAAGCGCTCGGGCATCTTCTGGGCGAACGCGGTCAGCCCGGTGTTGTCGGTCATGGCGGCGGTCACGGCCACCGCGTTCGGGAAGCGTTCCCCGATCATCACCGCCATCTCGCCGAACACGTGGGAGTAGGTCTTCTTGGCTCCCTTGCTCGGGGTGCCGGATTCCGGGTCGAACACGCCGATGCCATGGAAAGTGGTGCGGTCGGTCTCGGCGGGCAGGTAACCCTTGCCCTTCTGCGTCACCACATGCAGGAGCACCGGTTCATCGAAGCGCTTCAAGTCCGAGAGGGTCTCATGCAGGACATCCAGGTCGTGACCGTCGATCGGGCCGAAGTACTTGAGCCCCATCTCCTCGAACAGGATGGTGGGCGCCACCATGTTCTGCAGGCCCTCCTTCACCCGGCTCATCCCCTGTTGCGCCCGGAAGCGCTTGGGCAGCTTGCCGAGCATCTCCCACACATCGTGCTCGAAGCGGCGGTAGATCCGGCTGGTGGTGAGCTTGGTCAGATACCGATGGATGGCGCCGATGTTGGGCGAGATGCTCATCTCGTTGTCATTGAGGATGACGATCAGTCGCTTCTTGAGTTCGCCGACATTGTTCAAGCCTTCGAACGCCATGCCGCCGGTCAGAGCGCCGTCACCGATGACCGCGATGACATGGTGCTTCTCGCCTTTCAGGTCGCGTGCCGCGGCGAATCCCAGTGCGGCCGAGATGGAAGTGCTGCCATGGCTGGTGCCGAAGTGGTCATGCTCGCTCTCGGCGCGACGCGGGTAGCCTGCCAGCCCATCGCGCGTGCGCAGCGTGTCGAACTGAGGGAAGCGTCCGGTCAGTAGCTTGTGCGGATAGCTCTGGTGGCCCACATCCCAGATGATCTTATCGGTCGGCGAATCGAACACGCGATGCAGCGCGAGCGTGAGTTCGACCACTCCCAGATTGGGCCCCAGGTGGCCGGCATTGCGCGCGACTGTCTGGATGATCACATGGCGCATTTCGGCGGCCAGCTTGGGAAGATCCTCGGGCGCGAGTGCCTTCACATCGGCGGGCGAGTGGATACGGTCGAGCATGCTCATAAGGGGTGGACTCGATTCCAGAGGAGCGCGCTCAGCACACCCAGCGCAGCTCCGATGAAGACCTCGAACGGCGTATGGCCCAGCAACTCCATGAGCCTCTGGGCCTCGTGCTCGGGATCCTTGAAGTGCCGCTCGATCAGACGATTCAGCACGGTCGCCTGCTTGCCGGCATTGCGCCGCAGCCCCGCCGCGTCGTACATGACGATCAGACTGAAGTACAGCGTGACTCCGAACAAGGCCGATGTGAAGCCTTCCTGAAGCCCGACCGCCACGCTCAAGCCTGCGACCGAGGCGGAGTGCGAGCTGGGCATGCCGCCCGTCTCGACGAAGCGCCGCAGGTTCCAGTGGCGGGTCTTGAAATAGTCGGCAAAGCCCTTGTAGGCCTGGACGACAAGGCCGCACAATAGGGCGATCCAGAATGGTTCCGTGAGGTCCTCCTAGCCGAACCCGGACTCCCTGCGGTCCGTGTCAGTCCAAGTGCGATGGCCGACGATGGTGCGTCTGGCCGCCGGGGAGTGTCAAGGCTCCTCCCGGCACCGCCGACACCTCGGCGCCCGGTTTTCCGCCTGCTACTTGTCGCGTCGCGCCGTGGCGCCGATGAGTTCGAGCAATAGCGTGGGGCGCTGCGTGCCTTCCGCGATGGCGCCTTCAAGCGTTCGCATGATGCGTCCTGCCTCGGCTCGGGCCCGGGGTTCGCCCACGGCTGCCGGGTAGGTGGCCTTGCCGCGTGCGGCGTCGGTCCCGACGCGCTTGCCCAGCGTCTTGAGCGAGGATCCCGAGTTGAGCAGATCATCATGGATCTGGAATGCCAGTCCCAACTGCCGCCCCGCCTCGTCCAGCCGCTGGACCGTCGCCGTGCCGGCATCGCCTGCGAGCGCGCCCAACGCCAGCGCGCAACCCATGAGCGCGCCCGTCTTGCGTGTGTGGATCTCGCGCACACCGCGCGCTCCCGTCCGCTTGCCTTCGGCCGCGATGTCGAGCGCCTGCCCCCCCACCAACTCCTGCGCGCCCGCCGCGTGAGCCAGACGCTGCACCGCTTCGAGCACGCGCAGAGGCGGAACGCCTCCCTTGGCCAGCCGTGCGAGTTCCTCGAATGCGAACGCGAGTAGCGCATCGCCCGTGAGGATGCCGATCGCCTCGCCGAACTTCTTGTGAGTCGTGAGGCGGCCACGGCGATAATCATCGTCGTCCATCGCGGGGAGATCGTCGTGCACGAGCGAGAACGCATGCACGCACTCGATCGCAGCGGCAGCCGGTAGCGCGCGTCTCCAGTCTCCGCCCACCGCTTCACAGGCCGTGAGCGTCAATAGCGGGCGCAGGCGCTTGCCGGGCGAGAGTGCGGCGTAGCGCACGGCCTGCCCGATGCGGCCCGGGCCACCGGCCCGCTCGCGGATGGCGGTAGCCAGATACCGTTCGAACGCGGCTTGGCGTTGGCGCAGCGCAGTGTTGGCTGCGAGCGCGCCGAGTCTGCGCGCGGCGCGGACCGCCATCAGAAGGGCAGCTCGTCTTGCGACGCGCTCGGGCCGGGCTCGGGCGTGTCGAGTTCCATGGGCTCGGTCGCGACTTCTCCCCCCTCGCGCTCGACCAATCGCTCGATCCTCTTCTCGGCCTCATCGAGCGTCAGCGTGAGCCGGCGCGAGAGCTTGACCCCTTCTTCATAGCTGGCGATCGACTCCTCGAGCGACAGCTCTCCGCCTTCCAGCTCCTCGACGATGGTTTCCAGGCGCTTCATGGACTCCTCGAAGTTCATCGTTGCGCTCTCGCTGCCAGCGGCAGCGGTCTTCTTTGGTGGCATCACGCCCCTCCCTTACGAATGGTCTCGATCGCGGCAACGGCATCGCCGCGGGCGAACTCGATGGTCACATGGTCTCCGCGC
>JANLOU010000211.1:0-1636 GCA_031366735.1 Candidatus Eiseniibacteriota bacterium | reverse complement strand
CGCCGTCGTGCGGGCGAGGCCCGGCTCACCATCGTCAACCACGCGCTGCTCGCACGCGCCGCTGAAGCAGAAGGGCTACTGCCCGAAGCCGAAGTGCTGATCGTCGATGAAGCACATCGATTGGAGGGCGTGCTCACCTCGCAACTGGAACGCGGCGTCTCCCGGCACCGACTTGAGGATCTGCTCAAGCTCACGGGCTCGGGCAAAGGCGGGCGCCGGGTGGGCGGCCTGCTCGGACGCGTGCGATCGATGATGCTACCGATGCTGCATTCGGAAGCCCGGCGCGAGCGGCTGTACGCGGATCTCGACCAGCTGGGTCAACGCGTCGAGGAGGTGCGGTCGGACGGCGAAGCATTCTTCGGGGCGCTGACACCGGGCGCCGCACCTGCCGCGTCGCGTTCGTCGCTTGCGCGGCCAGCTTCCCGAGCGCTCTACAGCGCTCGCCATCGGTATCGCAGTGCCGGGGAGTTGCTCGGCCGTGAACTGCAGCCGCTTCAGGTCCTGCTCGAGCACTGCACGATGTTCGCCAATACGCTGCGTCGGGCTGCGAGCGCCGTCGCCACTGCCGAGGGCGGAGAGGCCGGGGAAGCCTTGATGTCGGAGCTCGAGTTGGTGTCCTCGCGCTGGGAGCATCTGGGCGGCGATCTGGCCGAGATCTCCCAGGCCACCGACCCGGATTGGGTGTACTGGCAATCGCGTTCACCCGGGGCGAAGACGGCCGAGCTGCGCGGGGCGCCGGTGTGGGTGGGAGACCATGCGCGCCGCATGGTGCTCTCCAAGGCGCGGGCCTCGATCCTGACCTCCGCCACACTCTCGAGCGCAGGAGATTTCGATTGGGCTGCCGAGCGGCTCGGATTGGGGGAGCAGTGGGGCCTGCCCTATGAGACCGCAAGCTATCCCTCGCCGTTTCCGCTGCATCGGCAGATGCGCGCATTCGTTTACGAGACCGGTCCGGACGAGGCGGCGGGCATCGGCGAGCTGATCGTGGAGCTGACGCATGCCAGCGAACGGAATCTGCTCGTGCTGTTCACTGCGCACCAACGCCTCAAGCGCGTCCGCGAGCATCTCGCGGGGCGCCTTCCCGTGGGACGCAAGCTCCTGGCGCAGGAGTGGGACGGCCCGGCGGGACTCCTGGCGGAGCGCTTCCGCAAGGAACGGGGGGCTGTCTTGCTCGGCGTCCAGAGCCTGTGGGAAGGTGTCGACTTCCCGGGTGAAACCTTGGAACTGCTCGTGGTCGCGAAGTTGCCCTTCTCCGTGCCGGACGATCCATTGGTCGAGGCGCGCGGTGAACGGCTGCGGGAGCGCGGCCTCGATCCGTTCCGGGACGATGCAGTGCCCGAGGCTGTGGTGCGATTCCGTCAGGGCGTGGGCCGGCTCATCCGTCGCAGCGACGACCGCGGTGTGCTGGTGGTGTGCGATCCGCGTTTGGCGACAGCATCGTATCGCGGTCCCTTCCGCGCTGCGCTCCCGGTGGAACCACAGTGGTGTCGTGATCCGCGCGAACTCGCCGTCGAGGCCGCACGGTTCCTCTCGGGCGACGGCGTAGCGGTGGGGGAGAACGGGTGATCCAGCTTGGCGAGGTAGCACTCACACTCGACGATGTGGTGGATGTGGCACGCGGCGAGGTGCGGATCGA
>JANLOU010000195.1:0-13621 GCA_031366735.1 Candidatus Eiseniibacteriota bacterium | reverse complement strand
TCGAGGTGATCACGCTGTTCGTGGACCTGTTCCAGGCGTGGGGCTTTCGCGACCTGGTCGTGCATGTCAACAGTGTGGGCACGCCCGAAACGCGGCGTGTCTATGGCGAGGCGCTGCGGGCGCTGCTTGCGCCGCATCGCGCGCGCCTGAGCGAGGACTCGCAGCGTCGACTCGACACCAATCCGTTGCGCGTGCTCGATACCAAGTCCGAGACCGACCTGGCGCTGCTGCGCGAACTAGCGCCATTGCCGCATCTGGTCGACTTCCTCGACCCCGAGAGCAGCGAGCACTGGGCGGGAGTCCTGTCGGGACTGGCGGCGGCCGGGATTCCGTTTGAACTGGACCATGGTCTGGTGCGGGGGCTCGATTACTACACGCGCACGGCGTTCGAAGTGCACGATCGCTCGCTCGGTGCGCAGAGTGCGCTCGGCGGCGGTGGGCGCTACGACGGGCTGGTCGAGATGCTGGGCGGACCGCCAACGCCGGGCGTGGGGTTCAGCATTGGCCTGGACCGCGCCCTGTTGATCCTGCTCGAGCGCGGCGGAACGGCCGAGCGCCCGGACGCCGTGTGCATTGTCGCCATGGATGCGACGCGCGACGCGGCCACCGCGCTTGCGCGCGAGTTGCGGCGCGAGTTCATCGTCGAGCTCGATGTGGAAGCGCGCGGGTTCTCGGCGCAGATGAAGGCAGCGGGCAAAAGCGGCGCGAGGTTCCTCGTGATCATGGGCGAGGACGAATGGAACGCTGGCCAGCAGGTGGTGCTCAAGGATTCGGGATCCGGAACGCAGGAGATACTCACGCGCGACGCGGTGGCTGCCGCGCTGCGCGCGAAGCTCGTCCGATAGGAGAGGCCTCGCAGTGGAGCACAAGCTCGAA
This sequence comes from Candidatus Eiseniibacteriota bacterium, assembly GCA_031366735.1. Taxonomy (GTDB): domain Bacteria; phylum Eisenbacteria; class RBG-16-71-46; order RBG-16-71-46; family RBG-16-71-46; genus CAIXRL01. Next base: position 12,745 of record JANLOU010000195.1, on the reverse strand, counting down.
GGACTTGGGGATTGGCGTCGCACGCACACTTGCGGCGAGCTGGGGACCGCGCAGGCGGGTCAGACCAGCACGCTCATGGGCTGGGTGCACCGCACGCGCGACCACGGCGGAGTGCTGTTCATCGACCTGCGCGACCGCTATGGCATGACCCAGGTGGTGTTCCACCCCGAGACCGGGGGCAAGGAGCTGCTCGAGCGCGCCTCGCATCTGGGCAACGAGTTCGTGATCGCCGTGCGCGGCCTGGTCGGCTCGCGTCCGGCCGACGCGATCAACTTGAACCTCGCCACCGGCGCCATCGAGGTGGACGCTCGCGAGCTCAAGTTGTTGTCGGCGTGCGAGCCGCTGCCCTTCCAGGTCAACGAAGAGCACACGCTCGCCAGCGAGGACCTGCGCCTCAAGTACCGCTACCTCGATCTGCGTCGTCCCGAACTGGCCCAGCTCATGGCCTTGCGCCACAACGCCGCCCTGACCGCGCGCAACTATCTGACGAGTCAGAGTTTTCTGGAGATCGAAACCCCACTGCTGGTCAAGCAGACGCCCGAGGGCGCGCGCGACTATGTGGTGCCGAGCCGCGTGCACAACGGCAAGTTCTACGCGCTGCCGCAGAGTCCCCAGCTCTACAAGCAGACGCTCATGATCGCGGGTCTGGACCGCTACTTCCAACTGGCCCGGTGTCTGCGCGACGAGGACCTGCGTGCGGACCGCCAGCCCGAGCACACGCAGATCGATCTTGAGATGAGCTTCGTCACCGAGGACGAGGTCTTCGCCACGGTCGAGGGACTGTTCGCGTCACTCTGGCAGGACTGCCTTGGTGTCACCGTGCAGACCCCGTTCCTGCGCATGACCTACGACGAAGCCATGAAGACCTACGGTTCCGACAAGCCGGACCTGCGCTTCGGATTCGAGTTCGTGGAGGTGACCGAACTCAGTGGGCGCTCGCCGCGCAATGTCATCGCCAACGGTGCCAAGGCGCCGGGCGGAATCGCGGTCGCCATCCGCGTGCCCGGCGGCGCCGAGATCAGCGGCACCCAGTTGCGCAAGTACGAGGACATCGTCAAGGGCGCCGGCGCCGGCGGCCTGACCTTCTTCAAGGTGCAGGCTGCGGATCGCGAGAAGCAGCAAGTGATCTTCCCGGGCGATCTGCTCGACGAGTTCTACGCCAAGGTGGGCGCCGAGGACGGCGATGCCGTGGTGTTCACGAACGGTCCGTGGGAGCGCACATGCAAAGCGCTCGGGGTGTTGCGCTCGCAGTTCGGGCACGCCGAGCTGGAGAGGCGCGGCTTGTTGGGCAAGACCGGCGCTGAGCAGGTGTGGCGTTTTGTGTGGGTGCGCGAGTTCCCATTGTTCGAGTACAACGATGACGCCAAGCGCTGGGAGCCCAAGCACCACATGTTCACCATGCCCAACCCGGAGCACCTGCAGTATCTGGAATCCGACCCGGGCAAGGTGTACGCGCAGTTGTACGATCTGGTGTTGAACGGCAACGAGCTGGGCTCCGGCTCGGTGCGCATCCACCGCCCGGACATCCAGGAGCGCGTCATGAAAGTGATGGGCCTGACGCATGAGCAGGCGCACGAGAAGTTCGGCTTCCTGCTCGAGGCCTACCAGTACGCGTCGCCGCCACATGCTGGAATCGGAATCGGGTTGGACCGCATCATCATGCTCATGGGTGGGCGCGATTCGATCCGCGATGTCATCGCATTCCCCAAAACAGCCTCGGCCACCAGTCTCATGGATGGTTGCCCAAGTGAGGTGGATGTCGAGGTGACCAAGGAGTTGGGAATCAAGTTCGTTTAAGGCCTGCATCCGCGACCGCACGAGGGGTCCCGCTTGATCAAGTTCATGTTGTTCATCGATGGCACTTGGTTGTATTCCAACACTCCGCGTCTTGTCGAAGCCTCGCGCGAGCCCGGCTTCACACTGGATTTTGGAAAGCTACCCCGCGTCCTGGCCGAGGAGGTTGCGCGCCAGTTGGGCCACACCGAGTACACGGTGGTGCGCACGCACTTGTTCGGCAGTTACGCCGACAATGTCGATCCACGCGACGAGGAGCCGGTGCAGCGACGGCACAACTTCTTCGCCATGCTGCGCCAGCAGCATCACTACGAGGTCGAGTCGTTCCCGATCAACTTCCGCAATAAGCGCCTGCGGCGCGTGGACCGCGATCCCAACGACACATTCGAGCCCAAGGAGAAGTGCGTCGACATTGCGCTGGCAACTTCCATGCTGTTCCTGGCCTCCATGCCCAACGCTTACGATGTGGCCATCGCGGTGCTGGGCGATCAGGACTTCAAGCCCGTGTTGCAGAGCATCCGCAAGCTGGGCAAGCGCGTGGCGATCGCCAGTATCAATGGCGCGTGCTCGCTGGAGTATTCCGATCCCGCCGATACGGCGCGCGTGCGCGATGTGGACCTGATCTGGCTCGAGGACCTGTTGCCGCAACTGGCGCGTCGGTTTGAACCGCACCTGCTCGAGTGCCAATCCCCGACCCATGTGGGCGAACGCATGGTCTCCACGACCTACTACCCCAAGCGTACGGAGAAGTTCTACTGCCCCGCCTGCCGCGAGGCGTTCGCGCGGCAGAAGGCCGAAGGCGGCGTGCCGGCCAGTTACGGCGTCGGGCATGGGGGTGCGAACGGTCCGGGCAATGGCAACGGCGGGGAGCAGGTGGTGAACTGGGCTCCGGTCGACACGCCGTTGCAGGGAGTGGTCAAGCACAAGCGCCTCGACAAGAACTACGGCTTCATCCGTGTGGAAGGCTGTGGGGAGTGGGACGGGCTCGAGTACTTCTTCCACGAGAGCGACATCATCGATGGCACCACATTCGCCGGCCTCGCCGAGGGCACTTGGGTGGATTTCACGGTGAAATCGGATCCGCCCACGGGCAAGGCGCCGCCCGCTCGGGGCGTGCGGCGTCAGGCCGCGCCCTAGCTTGCGGGCCGCGAGGCGAGCTGCGACGACTCCAGAGTCAGGGGGAGTGTGCTGCAAGGACTTATAGCCAATTCAAAATCAGGGAAGGTCGTTCAGCCGCGAGAGCGAAACGAAGGGCGCGGGGGCGAAAGCTTCCGCGCCGATGCGCGTTCCGCCGCAGCATGGCAAGATGCGATCGTCCACTTTCACCCAGACTCGTCGGAGGCTTTCGCCATGGGCAAGGTTCGTGTCGCCGCGTTCGGTGTATCGCTCGATGGATTTGGTGCAGGTCCCGACCAGACCCTCGAGGCGCCGCTCGGCGTGCGCGGCCCCGATCTGGCCGGCTGGTTCTTCCCCACGCGCACGTTCCAGGCGATGCAGGGCAACCCCGAGGGCACGACCGGCCTCGACGACGAGTTCGCGGTGCGCAGCATGCAGGGCAACGGCGCGTGGATCCTGGGGCGCAACATGTTCGGGCCCATCCGCGGCCCGTGGCCCGACGACGCGTGGAAGGGCTGGTGGGGGCCGAATCCGCCCTACCACGTGCCGGTGTTCGTGCTCACGCACCACGCGCGCGCACCGATCACGATGGAAGCCGGCACGACGTTCCATTTCGTGACCGACGGCATCGAGTCCGCGCTCGCGCAGGCCAGGGCAGCGGCGGGCGAGCAGCACGTGCGGATCGGCAGCGGCGTCTCGACGATTCGCCAGTACCTCACGGCGCGGCTCATCGACGAGTTGCATCTCGTGCAGAGCCCCGTGCTTCTCGGACGCGGTGAGCACCTGTTCAGCGGGCTCGACTTGCTCGCGCTCGGCTACCGCGTACGCGAGCACACGCACTCGGACGCGGCGATGCACATGATGATCGAGCGAGCGTAGGCGCTCGCGCGCGACGAACTCAATGACGCTTCCTGATTTTGAATTGGCCATAAGTCGTTGTTGGCTCGCGGGCCATCGGTGCCACGCGGGCTGAACCGCCCTGCTGGCAGCCGTGAGTGCACTCAGCGCCGGGCACGCAACTGACGCCGGCTCCCAGCATCCGCTCAAAAGGACTCCCGCCATGCAAGCACTCGCCGTGTTCCCCGCCGCGCGCCGCGTCGCGTTGATCGAGCATCCGGAGCCCACGCTCGTGACCCCGACCGATGTGCGCCTGCGAATGTTGCGCGTGGGTGTGTGCGGGACCGATCGCGAGATCTGCAGTTTTGATTACGGCACTGCTCCGGCCGGCAGCGAGTATCTGGTGCTCGGGCATGAGGCGCTCGCCGAAGTGGTTGCCGTGGGCGCGGGCGTGGTCGGGTTGAGCCCGGGCGATCGGGTCGTGCCCATGGTGCGGCGACCGTGCGCGGAGCCCTCGTGCGAACCCTGTCGCGCGGGCCGCCAGGACTTCTGCACGAGCGGCGGTTACACCGAGCGCGGCATCCGCAGCGCGCACGGTTTCATGACGCGTGAGGTGGTGGAGGATGCGCGCTGGTTGGTGCCGTTGCCCGCGTTGCTCGCAGAGGTGGGCGTGCTGGTGGAGCCGCTCACGATCGCCGAGAAGGCGCTGCTCGAGGTGCGCGCGATGCTCGATCGCATGCCATGGCGCGGCGAGACGCTGCAGGGATTGCATGCGCTGGTACTGGGCGGTGGCCCCGTGGGTCTGTTGGGCGCCATGGCCCTGCGGGCAGCGGGGTGTCGCGTGACCCTGATCTCGCGCCAGCCGGCGACCGATATGCGCGCGTCGCTGCTCGAGTCGATCGGCGGACGCTATGTCTCGGTCGAGACGGACACGCTCACGCAGGCCATGCAGCGCCTGGGCCCGGTCGATGTGGTGTACGAAGCGGTCGGCGCTTCGGCTCCCGCGTTCGAGGCACTTGGGAACCTTGGCCCCAATGGCCTGTTCGTGTTCACCGGCGTGCCGGGTCGGCGTGGAACCCCCGACCTGGACAGCGGTGTGCTCATGCGCTCGCTCGTGCTCGGCAACCAGGTGCTGCTGGGCACCGTCAATGCGGGACGCGATGCGTTCGAGGCGGCGGTCGTGGACCTGGCGCGCTTCATGGAACGCTGGCCCGATGCCGTGCGCGCGTTGATCACCGATCGCGTTCCGCTCGAGCGCGCGTCCGAGGTGATGGCCGCTCGCAGCGGCGGGATCAAGACGGTGGTCGAATTGGCATCGTAGCGTCCGGCACGAGCGCGTGGTTCGACCCCCACAGGAGTGAACTCTTGGACGCCGAAACGAAGCGGCTCGAACAGGATGCCGCGCGCGTGCTCAACTGGAAGCGCTGGGGACCCTACTTGGCCGAGCGCCAATGGGGCACGGTGCGCGAGGACTACTCCGCGACCGGCGAGAGTTGGGAGTACTTCCCGCACGAGCACGCGCGCAGCCGCGCCTATCGCTGGGGAGAGGATGGCCTGCTCGGTGTGTGCGACCGAGAGGGCCGCCTGTGCCTGGCGCTGGCGCTCTGGAACGGACAGGACCCCTTCCTCAAGGAACGACTGTTCGGCCTGACGGGCAATCAGGGCAACCATGGCGAGGATGTGAAGGAAGCTTATTTCTACCTCGACGCCACGCCAACGCACTCGTACCTGAAAGCGCTCTACAAATATCCGCACGCGGCGTTCCCCTACGCGCGGCTGCTGACCGAGAACCGCACCCGCTCCCGGCAGGACGGTGAGTTCGAGTTGGCCGACACCGGGGTGTTCGACCAGAACCGATACTTCGATGTGCAAACGGAGTACGCCAAGGCTTCGCCCGACGATCTGTTGCTGCGCGTGACGATCACCAATCGCGGGCCCGACGCTGCCACGCTGCAGGTGCTGCCGCAGTTGTGGTTCCGCAACACCTGGAGCTGGGGCCGGACGGGCGAAGCCTATCCTGCGCGTCCGGCGCTGCAGCAGGCTGGTCCGGACCGCGCGCAGGCCGAACACCCCACGCTCGGGCGCTTCATCTGGAGCGCCGCGCCAGGGCCAAGCGGCGAGGCGCCGCGGTGGATGTTCACGGAGAACGAGACCAACCACGGCCTGCTGTTCGGTGTGGCGGGTTCCACGCCCTTCACCAAGGATGCGTTCCATCGCGCGGTCGTCGCGGACGACACGAGCGGCATCCGCCCCGAGCAGGAAGGCACCAAGGCGGCCGCCTGGTATCGGCTTGCGCTCGAGCCCGGCGCCGAGGTGGTGTTGCGCCTGCGGCTGACGGGAGCCGCCGAGGCTGGCCCCGAGCCCTTCGGCGCAGCGTTCGAGCAGGTGTTCGCCGCGCGCATCGCCGAGTGCGAAGCGTTCTACGCCGAGCGGATCCCCTCGGCACTCGCCCCGGCCGAACGCCAGGTCGCGCGGCAGGCCTATGCGGGCCTGCTGTGGAGCAAGCAGTTCTACTTCTTCGTGGTCAAGGAGTGGCTCGAGGGAGATCCGGCCCAGCCCACGCCGCCGCGCGAGCGCCTCGAGGGCCGCAATCACGAGTGGACCCACTTGTACAACCGCGATGTCATCTCGATGCCCGACAAGTGGGAGTACCCGTGGTACGCCGCGTGGGATCTGGCGTTCCACATGCTGCCGTTGGCGCGAGTGGATGGCGAGTGGGCCAAGGAACAACTCGTGCTGTTCCTGCGCGAGTGGTACATGCATCCCAACGGGCAGTTGCCGGCCTACGAATGGGCGTTGGGGGATGTGAACCCGCCGGTGCACGCCTGGGCGGCGTGGCGCGTGTACAAGATCACTGCTGCCAAGGGTCAGCGCGATCGCCATTTCCTGGAGCGCGTCTTCCAGAAGCTGCTCATCAACTTCACCTGGTGGGTCAATCGCAAGGATGTCGAGGGCAACAACCTGTTCGCGGGGGGATTCCTCGGGCTCGACAATGTGGGCGTCTTCGATCGGAGCAAGCCGCTGCCCACGGGCGGATACCTGGAGCAAGCGGATGGCACCGCATGGATGGCGTTCTACTGCGGGACCATGCTGAGCATCGCGATCGAGTTGGCGCGCGAGGACAGCGTCTACGAGGATCTGGCCAGCAAGTTCTTCGAGCACTTCATCGCCATCGCCGATGCCATGAATACGCTGGGCGGCACCGGGCTGTGGGATGAGCAGGACGGGTTCTATCACGATCGGTTGCACCGGGACGGCCAGTCGATCCCCATGCGACTTCGTTCCACCGTCGGCCTGTTGCCTCTGATCGCGGTCGAGGTGTTGGAGCAGGACGACATCGATCGGCTACCGGGGTTCAAGAAGCGACTGGATTGGTTCGTGGAGAATCGCAAGGACCTCGCGCACCAGATCACCTACCTCGATCGTCGCCAAGGGGAGGACAGCGCGCACGGTCACCGCCTGCTGGCCATCCCCTCGCGCGAACGATTGATCCGTGTGCTGCGCGTGCTGCTCGATGAAGCGGAGTTCCTGTCGCCTTACGGCATCCGCTCGCTGTCCAAGGCGTACGCGGCCACGCCCTACGAGTTCCCGGTCGGCGACCAGGTGCATCGCGTTCGGTACACGCCCGGCGAAGGGGACAGTGGTCTGTTCGGAGGGAACTCCAACTGGCGCGGGCCCGTGTGGTTTCCCATCAACTATCTGTTGATCGAGGCGCTCGAGCGCTATCACCACTTCTACGGCGAGACGCTGCAGGTGGAGTGCCCGACGGGCTCCGGTCAGTCCATGCATCTGGGCCAGGTCGCGAGCGAGCTGTCGCTGCGCCTGACCCGATTGTTCCTGCCTGGCGCCGATGACCGCCGGCCGTTCGCCGGCAACGACGCGCGCTTCGCAACGGACCCGCACTGGCGCGATCTGGTGTTGTTCCATGAGTACTTCCACGGCGATGACGGACGCGGCGTGGGCGCCAGTCACCAGACCGGCTGGACGGCGCTGGTGACCCGCTGCCTCGAGCAGCAGGCTCGCTTGCGGGGCGGGGCGTGATCGGCTGGCGCGTGACGGCGCTGCGTGGGAAGGTGCGCGCATGAGGCTCACGGGGTTTTCGCTCGTGCTGTTCGCCACGCTGGTGGCCGGATCGCCTGCGACCTGCCGATCGGCGCCTTCGCCCGCGGCCCAGGCGCGACTGCGCGTGGAGCATGCCGCGCTCGACTCGGTCCTTGCCGCACATGTGCGCCGCGACGGCGTGGACTATCTGGGGTTGCGCCAGCGCAGCCTGCGCACGCTCGTGCGATATCTGGACGCCATGTCCCAGGTGGACGCCGCCGCGCTGGCGCCGCGGGAGCGCGACGCCTACGAGTTGAATGTGTACAACGCCACCATGCTGCGTGCGGTGTGCGACCGGCTCGCGCCGGGATGGAGCCCCGCGGCCGACGATTTCGCGGTGTTCAAGGCGCCGATCGTGCGACTCAAGGGTCGCACCGTGTCGCTCAACCAGCTCGAGAATGACCTGATCCGCCCCCGCATGCAGGACGCGCGCGTCCATACGGCGCTCAACTGTGCCGCACGCTCGTGTCCGCCGTTGCAGCCGCGCGCCTATCGCGCAGCCACGCTCGACTCGGTGCTGGAAGCCAACATGGCGACCTTCGTGCGGGACCGTTCACGCAACACGATCGATGTGGCGGCCCACCGGATGCGCTTGTCGCGATTGTTCGATTGGTATGCCGCTGATTTCGGTGGCTCGAGCGCCGTGCCTGGCTATGTTGCCCGTCGGCTCGCGTTGCCCGCGGCGGGTTGGACGGTGGAGTTCGCCGAGTACGACTGGACGCTCGCCGCCACCGCCGCGCCGCGCGGGCACTGACCGAGTGAGGCTCGATTGCCGGCACGAGTGGCTCGAGACCGACGGGCTCGGCGGGTACTCCATGGGCACCGCGAACGGTGTCCGCACGCGGCGCTATCACGGTGTGCTGCTGGCTGCCATGCAACCCCCGAGCGATCGGTGGATGCTGGTCAACGGCTTCGACGCGTGGGTGGCCACCCCCACGGGTGAGTATGCGATCTCGAGTCAGGCGTACGACGATGGCGTGTTGCGTCCGGACGGTGCGACATGTCTGGAGTCCTTCACGCACGAGCCCTGGCCCACATGGGTGTTCGCGCTGCCCGATGGAACGCGGCTCGAGCATCAACTGGTGCGGCGCCACGGAGTCCCGGTTGCGGCGCTCTCATGGAAGCTGCTCGAGAAGCGTAAGGGTGTGACGCTGCGGGTGCGCCCGCTGCTCTCGGGCCGCGATCCGCATGGGCTCCAGCACGCCAACGAGGCATTCCGCTTCGAGCGCCACGAGGCCGACGGGCTCGCTTGGTGGGCGCCTTACGAGGGTGTGCCGCACACGCTGAGTCTTGCCAACGGCGACTACACGGCGATGCCCCAGTGGTTGCGCGGGTTCTTCTACGAGGTCGAACCGCGCCGCGGGCTCGACGGCGTGGAGGACCTCGCGTGTCCGGGCGAGTATTCCTTCGACTTGAGTGCGCGCGAGGCCGACTGGTTGGTCGCGGCGAGCACTACGGCGACACGCGAGTTGTTCGCCGGCGCCGATGCGGCGACGCTGGGACGGAACCTGCGCCGGCGCGAAGCCGAGCGCCGCAAGCGCTTCGCCTCGCCGCTCGAGCGCGCGGGGGACGCCTACCTGGTGCAGCGTGGCGGCAACCTCACGGTGATCGCGGGCTACCCGTGGTTCGGCGATTGGGGGCGCGACACATTCATCGCCATGCGGGGGCTGTGTCTGGCCACCGATCGGCTCGACGAGGCGCGGCAGATGCTGCTCGCTTGGGCCGGCGCCGTGTCGCAGGGCATGTTGCCCAACCGCTTCGCCGACGCGGGCGATGCGCCCGAGTACAACGCCGTCGACGCTTCGCTCTGGTATGTGATCGCGGCGGGCGAATGGCTGGACGCCATGGCTGGCGCGGGGCGCCGCGTGACCGGACCGACGCAAGCTGCGCTGCGCAAAGCGATCGAAGCGATCTTGCGCGGTTACTCCGCGGGCACACGCTTTGGCATCCGCATGGACACCGACGCGCTCATCGCTCAGGGCGAGCCTGGCGTGCAACTCACCTGGATGGATGCGAAGGTGGACGATTGGGTGGTGACGCCGCGGATCGGCAAGCCCGTGGAGATCCAGGCGCTGTGGCTGAACGCCCTGCTGGTGGCCGCCCGGTGGGAGCCGCACTGGGGACAAGTGGCCGCGCGCGTGCGCGCTTCGTTCCTCGAGCGATTCTGGAGCGAACCGCACGGCCACTTGTTCGATGTGGTGGATGTCGACCATGTCTCGGGCCGTGTGGATGCGTCGCTGCGGCCCAATCAGTTGTTCGCCCTGGGCGGGCTGCCCGAAGTGCTCATCGAAGGGGAGCGCGCGCGCAGGGCGGTGGACGCATGCGAGCGAGCCTTGTGGACTCCGTTCGGCCCGCGCTCGTTGGCGCCCGATGATCCGCACTACCGCGGCACCATGGCGGGTACGGTGCACGAGCGCGATGGCGCGTATCACAACGGCACCGTATGGCCGTGGCTCGCTGGCGCGTTCGTCGAGTCGTGGGTGCGCGTGCGCGGCAGCACGCCCGCGGTCAAGCGCGAGGCGCGCGAGCGATTCCTCGTCGTGCTGCAGGGCCAGTTGACCGCGGCGGGTCTGGGGCACCTGACCGAAGTCGCCGACGGCGACGAGCCGCATGCCCCACAGGGCTGCCCGTTCCAAGCCTGGTCGGTGAGCGAGTTGATCCGCATGGGGCGCGTCGTGCTCGCCGACGAGCGCCGCCCCACCCCACGCCGTCCCAAGCCCTGAGCGGACCCGCCCGCGGTCCAGAATCGAGTATCGGGCGTCCGTCACTCTCTGTCACAAAGTACTTGACGGAGGCTCCGCCCGAATGGTCTGCTCCTTCGCATGGAACCCAGACCCGAGCCCACACCACGCGACCCCATCCCATTGCACGCCCATGCCGAGGACGATCTTCGCTTCATCCGCACGGCCATGGAACGCGCCAGCGCCTTCACCTCGATCTCGGGTTGGGGCCAACTCGCCATCGGCGTCACCGCGCTGCTCGTGGCACCCCTGGCTCATGCGCAGACCAACGCCGACCGCTGGGTGACGCTGTGGCTGGGCGAGGCGGCGGTGGCCATGGCGCTCGGCGTGTGGAGCGCCGCGGTCAAGGCGCAGCGCTTGGGCGTGCCGTTGTTCGGCGCCACGGGACAACGCTTCATGCTCGCCTTCGCCACACCTGCCGCTGCGGGAGTGGTGCTGACTGCGGCGCTGGTGCAGGCGCAGGCGCTCGCGCTGTTGCCCGGGATGTGGCTCCTGCTCTACGGCGCCGCCGTGGCGGGCGGGGGTGCGTTCTCGGTGCGCATCGTGCCAGTGATGGGTGCCACATTCATGGTGCTCGGTGCTGCGGCACTGTTCACGCCCCTCGCATGGGGGGATTGGTGGCTGGGAATCGGATTCGGAGTCACGCATGTGGTGTTCGGAGTGCTCATCGCACGGAGGCACGGTGGCTGACGCAGCGCGCAGGAAAGCCAATCCCAGGCGCGAGCCGGCGACGACGCCGAGCGTCGCGCGGACGACTTCGTCGCACCACGATCTGGACCGCATCATCCATGAGCGCGTGCGCTTGGCCATGGTCAGCGCGCTGGCGGTGACACCGCGCATGAGCTTCAACGAGCTCAAGGCGCACCTGCGCATCACCGACGGCAACCTCAGTGTCCATGCGCGCCGTCTGGAAGAGGCGGGCTACCTGATCTGCCACAAGTCATTCGAGGGCCGCCTGCCGCGCACGGAGTACCAGCTCACCGCTGCGGGGCGGCGCGCCCTGCAGCGCTATCTGGACCACATGGAGGCCCTGATCCGCGTCACGCGCGAGGGTTGAAGTCCGCTCACGCGCCGGCAGGTCGCTGCCGAAAACTGGAGGAGCCCCAATGTCCGCGATGTCCCGTTGCTGCGCCAAAGGGTTGGCGCCAGACCAGGAGATGCCGCATGAAGCCGACCAAACGAGTTCGTCGTGAACGCCGTCCGCAACGCCTCCGCCGCCGCCTCCGCGTCGCCACGCACGATCTGGGCGAGCGTGTGGCCGTGGCTGTTCTGGGCGCTCTGGGGCGCCTGGCTCGCCGTCTCGGACCTGCGCAATAGCGATGTTCAAGCTGGCGTGATCCAACTGTTCGTGGGCGCCGCGGCCCTGGGAGCCGCCCGGCCCCAGCGCTGGTGGGCGTGGGCATTGCTGCTGGCAGCATGGGTGCCAGCGGAACCACTTGTCGCCCGCACGCTCGCGGTCCCGATGAGTTACCCGCTCAACTGGGGATCCGTGTTGCTGCCGCCGATCCCGGCCCTGATGGGCGCGGGAGTCGGGATGGCGTTGCGGCGCTTGCCCCGTGCGGTGCGCGGCGACTGATCGCCTCACCCGCCCTGTCGTTCACCTCCCGTTCAGGCGCCTGTGCCACGCTGCGCGCATCTGCAGCATCAGGGGCCGATGAGTCCAAGAGGGAGGGCCATATGACGAACATCCAACGCAGCATTTCCCGTGGCATGATCGCCTGTGTGATCGCAAGCGCCATTACGGTGGTCGCAGCGACCGCGTCCGCGTCCACATCGGCGCCGACGGTGACGGATTGCCGCCGCGTGTCGGCGAGCCTGCGTGAGCATCTCGAGGGCGTGACCGAGGCCGTCATCGACGGACGGAGTACAGGGGTTCCGCGGGCTGCGGATGGCGCGATGCTCTGGTGGAAGGCGAACCACCGATTCGTCGGGGTCCATCCCGAAGCCGACTCGCTGATGCCGTTGCTCGTGCAAGCGGCGCACCGCCACGCCGGCGTCGAAGCCGCGCGGATCGCGGTGCAGCTCTCGTCCCACTCGTTTGCTTGGTGCGCTGGCTCGCAGAGCACGGCGGACCGGCTGATGATTCTGGATCTTGCGGGAATGGCCGGTTGGCTTCGCGCGCGCGGCGCCCATCTCGATTGGCCCGTGGGCGTTCA
>JANLOU010000173.1:0-13968 GCA_031366735.1 Candidatus Eiseniibacteriota bacterium | reverse complement strand
GTTCTGCCCGGCGAACTGCGGGGCTGAGCCGTGGATGCTCTCGAACAGGCTGACGCGGCCCGGGTGCAGGTTGGCGCTCGCGGCCAGACCCAACCCGCCCACCAGCGCTGCGCCCAGATCGGTGAAGATGTCACCGAACATGTTGCTCGTGACCACCGTGTCGTACTGCTCCGGTTGCGTCACCACGAACATGCACGCGGCGTCGATATATTGATGCTCGCGGGCGATGTCGGGGTATTCCGCGCCCACCTCGGCGAAGGTGCGCGTCCATAGCTCCATCGCGCGAATGGCGTTCGCCTTGGTGAGCAGTGTGAGTTTCTTGCGTTGATCGCGCGCGCGGCAGAGCTCGAATGCGAAGCGGATCACCCGTTCGACACCCTTGCGCGTGAAGATGATCTCCTGCGTTGCCACTTCATCCGCCGTACCCTTCTTGAACTGGCCCCACATGCCGGCGTAAGCATCCTCGGTGTTCTCCCGGACCACCAGCATGTCGAGGTCCGCCGGCGTCTTCCCCTTGAGCGGCGTGAGGGACTCGTCGTACAACTTGACCGGGCGCAGATTCGCGAACAGGTCGAGTCCGAACCTCAGGCGCGCCACGATGCCGAACTCGAGGAACCCCGGCGGCATGCGCGGGTCGCCGATGGCGCCCAAGAGCACCGCGTCCTGCCTCTGGATCTGCTCGAACGCCGCGTCGGGAAGGACCTCCTGCGTCTTCAGGTAGTGCTCGGCGCCGAAGGGATACTGGGTCAGCTCCAAGCGGAATCCCTCCAGACTGGCGACACGCTCCAGCACGCGCAGTCCTTCGCGCACGACTTCCGGCCCGATGCCGTCGCCGGGGATGACGGCGATCGAGTAGCTCTTGGCCACAATGCTCTCCTCGCGCGGGTCTGCGCGTTCGGCCCGGGTGGGCCCGTCAGGGTTGGAGGGTGTACTCGACCGTGGCCCAACCCCGCTGCGGCTGGGCATGCCGGACCGGAGCGCGGAAGCGCCATTGGTGCAGCGCCGCGCCGATGTGCGCGACGACGCCGGCTGGCATCGCAGTGCGCGGCAGGTACGGCATGTCGGTGAGCAATGGCAGGCCCGCCTCGGAAACGAGGACATGCACATACAGCGGCAGCGGTTTGGTGAGCGCCAGCTTCTCCCTGAGCGCTTGGGGCAGGGGGGGCATGGGCTGGTACAGGATGCCCGGGGACTCGTCCATCTGCACGAACTCCTCGAGCTTGGGCCGTGACGGTGAGGTGAGCACCAGGCACGCGCGCGCGCCGGTCAGGAACGCGGTGGGCAGCGAGTCGGGCTTGATCCCCGGCAAGAGCGTTCGCGGCAGGGCCAGCGCCGGGGCGCGATAGGAGGAATCCAGCTCGGCCGCCGCACGGAAGTGTTGTTGCGCTTCAGTGCGCCGGCCCGCGCGCCATGCCAGCAGTCCGCGTAGATAATGTCCTTCGGGCAGCGCCGGCTCGAGCACATTCGCGGCGGCCGCGGCGGCCTCGGCCAAAGCTGGCTCGCCTGCGCGACCCGCGCACACGCCCAACAACAGGAACTCCTTGCCCGACAGCGGGCGTGCGCTCGAGGCAAGCAGCGCCGCGTCGAGCGCCGTGCGCCATTCCCCCCGCGCCAGCGCGAGCTCGGCGCGCGCGCGCGCCACATACCAATACCAACCGTCAAAGCGACCGTTCAACCAGAGCGACTCGCGCTGGAATGGATAATCCGCGCGGCGCTCGATGCCGAGGGTGTCCCCGAGCGCCCGATGCATGATCGGCATATCGAGGCGTGTCCAAGCGGAATCGCGCTGACCACTGCGCGCTTCGTCGAGGGCCAGCGCCAACTCAAGATCGGCATCGGGCGCGACGCGAGCTCGCAGAAGCCGCAGATCCGCGGCGGCGAGCCCATACGCCCCGCCTTCTTCATAGACGCGGGCCGAGGTCGCGATCTCACCGACCTTGCGCAGCGGCACTGCGGGCTTGGTCAAGTGTTTGTGGCGGACCCCCGCGCGGGCCGAAGCGGAAGACTTCACGGTGGATCGCTTCGCCGGGGTCTGGGCGTGGAGGGACGACGCGAAACTGCACAGGAGCAGTGCGATGCTTGCCACGAACACCGCGGCACACGCCGTCCGCGCGTGGCCCCTGCACGGGCGTGGCTTCATCCGACGCGCGTCTCGGCCAATGCCGCGAGAACGGAGTGGATCTCCTCATCGAGTAAGAGCCGGTCCACGCTCTTGGCGCGCTGGAACACCGCCATCACGCGCTCGGGCGTGGGCTCGATCTGCCGCGACTCCAGCCAGTACACCACATTGCTCTCGCCGCTCATGGGACCCACCTCGATCTCCTGGTGGCGGCCCACCATCTCGGCGGGCACGCCGGAGTAGATGCGATCGGCGAGCCAGTGGTCCCCCTTCTTGAACGCCTTGATCACAGCAGCGGCATGCACGCCGGTCCCGGTGCGGAACGCGTCGGCGCCCACGACCGGGTAGTTCACCGGGATCGGCACGCCGGTGCCTTCGGAAGTCCGCGCGCAATACTCGGGCAGCGCCGTGAGGTCGTTGTCGATCCAGCCCAGAAGCTTGAGGTTGACCAGGAGTTGGTCCATGGCCGTATTGCCCACGCGCTCGCCAATACCGATCGCGCACCCATGCACGCGCGTTGCCCCGGCGCGGATCGCTGCGATGGTGTTGATCACTGCGAGCCCCCGATCACTGTGGCCGTGCCAATCGAGCCCGACATCCGCGCCGCTCTCACGCACCACCTCGGCCGCGAAGCGCACCAGATTGGCGGCGCCCGTCGGCGTGGCGTGGCCTACCGTGTCGCACAGGCACAGGCGCTTGGCGCCGCACTCGATCGCGGTCAGGAACAACGCGCGCAGCGTGCTGGGATGCGCGCGCACGGTGTCCTCGGTGACATACATGACGGGGAGGCCGTTGCGGACCGCGAAGGTCACGGCTTCGCGCGTGTGCTGCAGCATCATCTCGCGGGTCCAGTTCTCGGCATACTGGCGAATGGGCGAGGAGCCGATGAAGGTGCAGACCTCGATCGGGATGCCGACCTTCTGGGATATTTCGACCACGGGCTCGATGTCGCGCAGCATCGTGCGCGCGGCGCAGTTGGCCTGGATCGACAGCTTGGCGGTGACGATCTCCTGCGCCAGGCGCAGCACATCCTTGACGACATGCGGCCCGGCGCCCGGCAGGCCGATGTCAGCCGTATCGAGCTTCAGTCGATCCATGAGATGAAGCAGTTCCAGTTTGCGCTCGATCGATGGCGACTTCACCGACGGCGATTGCAGCCCATCGCGCAAGGTCTCGTCATCGAACTGGATCCGAAAGGGCGGCTTCTCCCACCGTTCGCCGGCTTCGTTCCAGTCGTGGATGAGCTCGCGTTCGTTCATCGGGACGGCCCTCGGGGCGGAATCTGGGGAGTGACTGGCACCCATGAGTAGAACAGCGCGGAGCGGCCCGGGCAAGTAAGGGTTGGGTCAGGTTGGTGGGATCCGCCCACCTGCCGGACATCTGCTTCGGAACGCTTACGCCCGCTCGACCAGCACCGCCATACCCTGCCCCCCGCCGATGCAGGCCGAGGCGATGCCGAACTTCTTGCCCCGCTTGCCCAGTTCAATCAGGAGTGTGTGGATCAAGCGCGTACCCGTGGCGCCCAGAGGATGGCCCAGGCCGATGGCGCCGCCGTTCACATTGACCTTCTCGCGGTCCAGGTCCAGGTCCTTCTCGACGGCGAGGTATTGGCCTGCGAAGGCTTCGTTGATCTCGAACAGGTCGATCTGATCCAACTTCATGCCGGCGCGCTCGAGCACCTTGCGGATCGCTGGCGCGGGGCCGAATCCCATCACATCGGGGTCGACGCCCACATACGACCAGTTGCGCACATAGCCCATCGCGGTGCTGCCCTGCTTCGCCGCATTCGCGGCCGTCGTCACCACCAGCGCGGCGCCACCGTCCACCACGCCTGAGGCGTTGCCTGCGGAGACCATCGAATCCGGACCGAATGCGCCCGGCAATGCCGCCAACCGCTCGATCGAGGTGCCGGGGAAGAGATGGTCATCCTTCTCGACCATGGCGGTCTTCTTGCCCTGCTTCACTTCCACCGGGACGATCTCCTCGGCGAAGCGGCCGTTGTTGTTCGCGATGTTCGCGCGTTCATGCGAGCGGAGCGCGAACTCGTCCTGCTGTTCGCGCGAGATGCCGTACTTACGGGCCAGGTTGTCGCTCGTCTGCGCCATGAAGAATCCGCAGTAGCTATCCTTGAGCGCGACGAACAGCGAGTCCTCGAGCTGCGCGCCGGGTCCCAGGCGGAATCCCGCGCGCGCGCCGCGCAGCACATGCGGCGCCTGGCTCATGCTCTCCATGCCGCCGGCCACGATCCAGTTGGCTTCGCCCAACTGCAGCAATTGCGCCGCGCTCACCACCGACTGCAGACCGGAGCCGCACAGACGATTGACGGTCAGGGCCGGGCAGGCGATCTCGAGTCCCGCACGCAGGGCCACATGACGCGCGCCATAGAGCGCATCCCCCGAGGTCTGCAGCGCGTTGCCGAACACCACATGGTCGATCAGACCGGACGGAATGTCGGCGCGCTCGAGTGCGCCGCGCGCCGCGACTGCGCCCAACTCGATCGCTGAAAGGGGGGCGAGTGCGCCGCCGTTGAGTCCGTCGCCACGCTTGCCACCGATCCACTCGGCCATGGGTGTGCGGGCGCCCGAGATGATCACGACTTCGGGAAGGGCATTCGACACGGGAGGCTCCTTGCGGTGCGGGTGTCACGAAAGGGCCGGAGCGAGAGCTGCCGCGCGGCGCCGGGTAGGTGGTTCGATGAGGTACGACCGTAGCAGAGCGGATTCCGCGCTCACAAGCGCGGCGCTCCGGTTGTGCGAAGAAGTGCGGGGATGGCATCCTCGCGGCATGAAATCACTGACGGAGCACCTCGTCCTCGAGATTCCAACCCGGCGCGCGTTCGTGAACATCACCCCACAGGTTTCCGACGCTGTTCGCCGCAGCGGGGTGCAGGAGGGCCTTGTGCTGGTCAACGCCATGCACATCACCGCCAGCGTGTTCATCAACGATGACGAGTCGGGTCTGCACCGGGACTACGAAGCGTGGCTCGAGCGCCTGGCGCCGCATACCCCCATCTCGCAGTACCGTCACAACGACACCGGCGAGGACAACGCCGACGCGCACCTGAAGCGCCAGATCATGGGACGCGAGGTCGTGGTGGCGATCACCCGGGGCGCTCTCGATTTCGGACCCTGGGAGCAGATCTTCTACGGGGAGTTCGATGGTCGTCGCAAGAAGCGCGTGCTCATCAAGGTGATCGGCGAGTGACGCCAGCCCTCGGCGCGAGTCGCCTTGACCCTGCGACCGCCTCAGTCGCGCGTGGGCAGCGCGGCAAGTCGCACGGCCAGCGCCGCGGGGAGCGGTTGTTCCAGCAACTCGGCCAGCCGGGCGCGATCAGCGCCGTGCGTTGCGAAGTGGGCAAGTAGCGTCTCGGCCTTGGCGGTCCGCATGGGTGCGTTATCCAGTTCGCCCAGCAGCCAATAGGCCGCGGTCCAACCTTCGGGACTCGCCAGCGGCAGGCCCTGCCACAGACCACTCACCCGAGTGGGGATACGGATCACGCCCCGTGGCGTCGCGAAGGCGAAGCGGATGATGATCTCGACCTCCGAATCCAGCAGGGTGAGCTTGTGGTCCGCGTGACAGCCGTTCGCGTCGAAGCGCTGATACGGACGGTCCATGAAGATCGCCTCGCACGCCTCGGGGCTGGCCTCGGTCTGCAGATCCCAATCGCCCACATGCTCGGCAAGACCGAGCGCGAACAACAGCCCGCTGCCGCCGAGGCCCCACTCATGACCCGCAGCACTGAGGCGCGCGCCTGCCTCGACGAGTTGTTCGAGCGGCGGATGCCCAGCCATCAGCGCGACCCTTCGCGTACGGCGTCGGCCGCGCCCTCGGCGAGCGATTCATGCAGCGTCCCGAGCAACTCCGCGAGTGCCGCAATGGGTGTGGGCGGAGCCATGTGCACGGCACATGCTTCGCCCAGTTTCTGCGCGACCAACGGGGCGCCCGCCGCTTCCAGCGCTTGGCCGATGCGCCCGTACTCGCCGTAGCGCTCGGCCAGCGTGGCGCGCTCCGCCTCGGGCCACGGTCCGCTCAGCAGTGCATGCAGGTGATCCACGGCCGCAACGGTTTCGGTATTGAAGCCACCTGCCGCCACAAGCCCACGCACGCACGCGTACAACGCGAGGCAACGCCATTCCAGGCGCCGGGCATCGATGCTGCCGGCGGGCAGCACTCCGCTGTCGATGAGATCGCGCCAAAGCGATGGCTCCACGGTCATGAACAACTCCGCGAGGGCCTCGGCGCGCCGGTGCGGGTCAAGCAGCACCCTAGCCCTCGAGTTCGCGCGCGCGCGCCGTGGCGCGCTGGGTGGCGCGAACGACGGCCTTGATGAGTGTCACCCGCAGCCCTCCATCCTCGAGTTCGAGGATGCCATCGATGGTGGTGCCTCCCGGCGTGGTGACTTCGTCCTTCAGTTTGGCCGGGTGCTCGCCGGTCTCGAGCACCATGGCGCCCGACCCGCGCACGGTCTGGGCGGCGAGTTCGGTGGCGATCGTGCGTGGGAGACCCACCTTCACGCCAGCATCCGCAAGCGACTCGATGACGATATAGATGAACGCCGGGCCGCTCGCCGAGAGTCCCGTGACGGCATCCATGTGTTGTTCGTCCACGCGAACCGTGCGCCCCACGGCATCGAATATCGCGCAGGCGTGATCGAGATGCGCCGCGGTCGCATGGCTGCCCGCGCACAGTGCAGTCATGCCGCGGCGGATCATCGCCGGGGTGTTCGGCATGGCTCGCACCACCGGGATGTTCCCGCTCAGCCGCTTCTCGATGTAGGCGGTGCTCGCCGAGGCCGCGACGGAGATCACCAGTTGCGCGGGGGTGAGCACCTCCTTCAGGTCGGCCAGGACTGGCGCGATCTGGTGCGGTTTCACGCACAGCAGCACGATCTCTGCGCCCTTTGCTGCTTCGGCATTGGTGCGCGAGCCGTGCACGCCGAGCTTGGCTGCAAGCGACTCGGTGCGCTCGGGATGCGCGGTGGTGATCCGGATCTCCGCGGGCGTGAGCGTGCCGGCATCGACGAGGCCAGTGATCAGCGTTTCGCCGAGCTTGCCGGCGCCGATCACCGCAAGGCGGGGTGCGGACATGGAGGACTCCTCACGCTAGGGGAATGAGCACAGGCCGGAGCGCGGACCGCCACTCCGGCCTGGGGATTTCGCAGCTGCGGACCGCATCACGACGGCGGGTTCGTGCTCCAGTCGTAGAAACCCTTGCCGGTCTTACGGCCATGCAGTCCGGCGAGAACCATGCGCTTGAGCATCGGAGGCGCCGCGAAGCGCGGTTCCTTGAACTCATCGAACATGATCTCGCTGATGTAATAAGTCGTGTCGAGACCCACATAATCGGTGAGCAGGAGCGGTCCCATCGGGTAGCCGCAGCCCAGCTTCATGGCGTTGTCGATGTCATCGCGGCTGGCCAGTCCCTGCTCGAACACACGCATCGCATCGAGCATGTAGGGCACCAGCAGGCGGTTCACAACGAACCCGGTCGAATCGCCACAGCTGACGACGGTCTTGCCGATCGCCATGCACCATGCGTTCGCGGCCTGGATCGCCTCGGACTTGGTCTGCACGGTCTTCACCACTTCGACCAGCTTCATCAGCGGCACCGGATTGAAGAAGTGCAGGCCGATGACCTGCCCCGGACGCTTGGTGAACATGCTCATCTCGGTGATCGATAAGCTGGAGGTGTTGGAAGCGAAGATGGTCTCGGGCTTGCAAATAGCGTCGATCGCGCCCAACAGTTCTTTCTTGAGTCCCAGATTCTCGGTGGCGGCCTCGATCACCAGATCGCAATCGGCGAGGTCCTTGAAATCCGTGGTGCCGGACAAGTTCGCGAGTGTCTTCGCCATATCCGCCGGATCGAGCTTGCCCTTGTCGACGCCGCCCTGCAGGAACTTCTTGATCGAGCCCATGCCCTTCTCGAGCGCATTGGGGGACACTTCGCGCACCACGGTCGTGAATCCGGCCTGGGCGCTGATCTGCGCAATGCCGCTGCCCATGAGACCGCAGCCGATCACGCCAACTTTCTGGATGGCCATGGAGAGGTTGCCTCCGAAGGATACTTGGGGTGGGATGTCGAGGTTGGAACAGCGCGAAGATAGGCGGCCGTTGTCGCGCCGACAAGGCGGCCCGGCCGATTCTCACAGGAGGCCCGATGGAATCCCACAGCACCCCGCCCACGGTCGTGGATCTGGAACAAGGCTTCGCGAGCTTCACGGATCATTTCTCACCGCGCATCGCCGCGGAGTTGAACGGCCAGATGGTGAAGCTGGTCAAGTTCGCAGCGCCATTCGTGTGGCATTCCCACGCGGATGCGGACGAGATGTTCCTGGTCTGGCGCGGGAGGTTCCGCATGGAGTTCCGCGCCGGGGCCGTCGAAGTGGGGCCGGGTCAGTTCCTGGTGGTGCCGCGCGGCGTGGAACATCGTCCGGTGGCAACGGCCGAAGTCGAACTGTTGCTGTTCGAGCCTGCGGGCACCCTCAACACCGGCGATGCGCCGGAATCAGACCGCACCGTGCGCGAGCCGAAGCGTTTGGAGTGAGTGGGCTCACGGGCGGACACCGTCCCAGACCGTGACCACTCCGAGCGTGGAGACGCGCGCGACCGCCAACGAATCGAACTGCGCCCGGGCCGCGCGCGTGTCGAGCCCGGCGGGGCGGGCAGCCATGGCGAACCAACGGCCTCCCGCGGCGTGCACGGCCGCCAGTTCGGCCGGCGCGGCCCGAGTGGAGTCGGCCACGAGAAGTCCGCCCTCGAAGTAGGGCAGGCGTTGGGTTCCGATCAGGAGTCGATGGCGCAGGTTGGGCAGGTAGTGCTGCGCGAACAGAAGCGTATGCGTATCCGCGTGGAACACGAGGTCGCCCGGCCGCGCGCGCGAGTCGAGGTGGATGCGGACGAGTGCGAGCGCCTGGGCCTCGGGCTGCGGCGGACGGGCCCATGTGCTGCGGATCGCGCCGAACGCCAATAGCGCGGTGATCACTCCCCTGGCGACGCGTCCCGGCAACACGGTCACGCCTGCGGCCACCAACGCCATCAGCAGCGGGAGCGCGAACAGCACATACTTGACCGCGAACAGCCGGACGCCGCGCGTGCCCAGATACCAACACAGGGCCACGCTGATCATGCCCACCATCCACGCGAAGCCAGCGGCGGGCCGGGTGCGCGCGCGCGCGAGCGGCACGAGCGAGAAAATCAGGAACACCGGGAGGAACCAGATGCTTCCGAACGCCAATCGGCGCCCCACATCGATCAGGGCAGGGAGGTCGGGGCGCTGCAGCCAATGGTCGGTCTCGACGCGATGGAACTGCACCCAGAGCGTGGGAATCTGCGCCGCGAAGAGTATGGCGACGAGCGCATGCATACCGAACCAGCGGGGAAGTCGGCCGGGGGTGCGCGCAAGCGCGGCGATGCCCCATGCGAACTGGACCAACAGCACGAGCCCGGCGATGTAATGCGTCCACAGTGCCAGCGCGGCTGCCACCACGAACAGCGCGGCATCGGCCCCTCGCTCACGCTCGCTCCAGCGCCATGCACCCAGGGAGGACAGCGTCAGGGCGAGCCAGAGGAACGAATAGGACCGGGCCTCCTGCGACACATACACATGCCACGGGTGGAGCGCGAGCAACAGCGTGGCGAGGCGTGCGGCGTTGCGGCCGAACAGGGCTTGTGTCAGGGCGTAGGCCGCGGCGATTCCGCCGATTCCGCACACGATGCTGAGGGACCGCACCGCCAGATCCGAATCGCCGAACACCCGCCAGCACCACATCAACAAGAAGTGCAGCGGCGGATGCACATCGGCGCGGGCGATCGCGAGCACCTCGGTCCAGCTGCGTTGCGCCGCGCCCCACGAGTAGAGTTCGTCATACCAGAGAGGCGCGCGCATCGATTCATGGACCCGCAGGACCAGCGCGACCCCGAGGATCAGCCCCAGCACGGGGTCGACGCCGCGGGGTTCGGCGTGGTCGGACGATGGCCGCATGACTCGCATGCTACACGAGCCTGCGGCGATCCGTCCCGGCGGTTCGCGTGTTACGCTCGCGACTCATGACCTCGATCGCCTTTGTCAGCTGCGAGCCGTTCGGCCCGGTGCGTCCCCATGGACTCACCGACGACGACGCGCTCACCGTCGCGCATCTGGAGCACGCGGGGCACTCCGTGCTCGCCGTGCGCTGGGATGATCCCAGTGTGGACTGGAGCGCATTCAAGCTGGTCGTGGTGCGCTCGCCCTGGGACTACTTCCGTCGGCTGCCCGAGTTCCTCGCGTGGCTGGACCGGCTCGAGCGGTCGGGCGCCTGCGTCCACAATCCGGTCGCCGTGCTGCGAGCGAATCTCGATAAGCGCTACCTGCTCGCGTTGGCGGAGAAAGGCGTGGCGATCGTCCCCACCGCACTGGTCCCCTGTGGGCCGGCGCCCTCGCTGCAGGCGCTGCTGACGGATCACGGCTGGGAGGAGGCCGTGGTGAAACCCGTCGTCTCGGCAGCCGCGTTCGAGACTTGGCGCATTTCCCGCACCGAAGCGACAGAGGCGCAGGACCGCTTCGCTGCCTCCGTGGCGGAACGCGATCTGCTGATCCAGCCCTACCTGCCCGAGATCGCCGAGGGCGGCGAATGGTCGTTGGTGTTCTTCCAAGGGGAGTTCAGCCACGCGCTGCGCAAGTTCCCGGCGGACGGCGATTTCCGCGTCCAGCAGGTGCACGGCGGCACGCTTCGCGGGGCCATCGCCCCGCCGGAGTTGATCACCGCCGCCAGCACCATCCTCGCCACGGCGTCCGAGCGGCTGCTTTACGCGCGGGTGGACGGTGTCATGACCGCCGCGGGCTTTCTCCTCATGGAGCTCGAACTCATCGAACCCGAGTTGTTCGTGCGCACCGACCCCGCTGCACCCGGACGGTTCGCGCAAGCCATCGTGCGCGCGCTCGAGGCTGCCGCCGCGACACGCGGCACGGAGGCATCGTGAGACATCTGCTCCCCCTCTTGCTCATGATCGTCCTGCTCGCAGGGAGCGCGCACAGCATGGACTCTGTGCCTGCTCCCGTCCTGACGCGCTATCGGTTGGGCCTGCTGTACCGCGGCCCGGGCTACAGCCCGGGCAGGACCGCGCACACCGACAGCCTGCAGGCGGGCCACATGGCGAACATCGGGCGCATGTTCGAACGGGGTGCCCTGCAAGCGGCGGGCCCCTTCGGCGACGACACGCCGTTGCGTGGCATCTTCGTGTTCCGCGGCGATGCCGACCTGCCGCTGGACTCGTTGCTCGCTGGGGATCCCTTGCTTGCCGAGCAACGCCTGCGCCTCGAGCTGTATGGCTGGATGGCACCGGTGGGAATCGGCGAGGACTACAGGCGCCGTGCGGCATACGCCGCGCAGCGTGGCGAGAAGCTCAAGGATTCGCTCGTCGCCTACACGATGGTATTGCTGCGCCGCGGCCCGAACTGGACCTCGAACCTACCCCCGAGCGTTGCGCGGACGCTGAAGGCTCAGCGCGCGTATGCGGGAATGCTGCGCACGGACGGCCGCCTGGTGCTCGAGAGCGCGATCGAAGGCGTGGGCGAACTACGAGGCGTGTACCTGTTCCGTACCGACACCACCGAGACGCGACGCCTGATGCAGGCGGACCCGGCTGTGCGGGCAGGCCGCTTTCGCGCCGAGATCCACCCATGGTGGACCGGCCACGGCATCATCCCCGGCCAGTGAAGCGGGTGCACGCAGGCCGCGATTGCGGCATGCTGGGCGCATCGACATCCATCGCCGCTCATTCGAAAATCTGGGGAGGCATGAAGTGATTCCCGATGTGATCGAATCCCTCGCGCTCGAGGGCAGCAGCAAGATCGTCCTGCTGGTGCTGGATGGGTTGGGCGACCTACCGCATCCTGACCACGCGTTCCGTACTCCGTTGGAGGCGGCCCGCACGCCCAACCTCGACACACTCGCGGCTTCCTCTGCAATGGGGCGCCTGTTGCCGGTGTTGCCGGGCGTCACCCCGGGCAGTGGACCGGGGCACCTCGGGCTGTTCGGTTACGATCCGCTCACGCATCCGGTCGGGCGTGGCGTACTCGAGGCGTTGGGAGCGGGCATGATTCTGGAGTCAGGGGATGTCGCCGCCCGCGCGAACTTCTGCACCGTGGATGCCGGCGGCATCGTCACCGACCGGCGCGCCGGCCGCATCGCGAGCGAGGTGTGCGCGGCCTTGGTGGAGAAGATCCGCGGGGCCGTTGCCAGAGTCGGCGATGTCGATGTGATCCTGAAGCCCGGCAAGGGCCATCGATTCGTTGCAGTGTTGCGTGGCCCGGGATTGGGTGGCGAAGTCAGTGACGCGGACCCGCACAAGGAAGGGAAGCCGGTTCCCTCCGCGCATGCGCTCGTACCGGGAGCGGAGAACGACAAGACGGCAGCCGTCATCAACGCATTCGTGGCACAGGCGAGCTCGGTGCTCCGCGCGGAACATCCTGCGAACGCCGTGGTCGCACGCGGTTTCTCGGCGCGCCCCCACTTCCCCAGTTACCGCGAGCGTTTCAAGCTGCGCGCCGCGGCCATCGCGGCCTATCCCATGTACCGCGGTGTGGCCCAACTGGCCGGGATGGACCTGTTCGTGCCAAGCGGTGAGACAGCAGCCGAGGCCTTCGCCACGGCCGAGGCGCAGTGGCAGCAACACGACTACTTCTTCATCCATGTGAAGGGTACGGACATGGCGGGAGAGGACGGCGACTTCGAGGCCAAGGTCGCGGTGGTCGAATCGGTCGACGCCGCCCTGCCGCGCCTGCTGGCGTTGCAACCCGATGTGCTGTGCGTGACCGGGGACCACTCCACGCCGGTCCTGATGAAGGGACACTCCTGGCACCCGGTGCCGACCCTGATCCGGGGCAGGCACTGTTTCGCGGACGGGCTGGAGCGTTTCCACGAGAAGAATTGTCGGCTGGGAAGCATCGGAACACTTGCCAGCAAGGACCTCATCGGTGTATTGCTCGGCAACGCCGGGCGTCTCGACAAATACGGAGCTTGAATGCATTCCAGACGCCTGTTCCACGCTGTCGCGTTCACCGCGCTGCTCGCAGCGTCGGCCCATGCCTCCACGCCCCCTCCACTCACTCCCGCGGGTCGATTCACATTCCCCGCGGCAGCCACCTCGGCGGGCGATGCTGTCTCGGCAGGCTTGGCACGGTCCGATCGCTGGATCGGTATTACGCCGTTCGATAATCCTGCGCTCGCCTCCGGGCGCTCCGTGGTGCTGTCTCCGCTGGCGATGCACGGCAATCGGCAGGACCTCTCGGCCGCCAACCGCGAGTTCGAGCAGACCTTCGTGTTGCTCGACTTCGCTGGCGCCAGCCTGACGGTGCCGATTCGGGCCGTGTCGGTGTCGGTCTATGCGTGGCAACCCGTGATCCGCCGGGAAGAGGTCGCGTTCAACCTGGGCAATGGTGTCGTGATCGGTCCGCCCGCTCGACTCGCCCTGCTGGGTGAGGCACGCGAGACCATCGCGGGGCTGGCGTTGAGCCTGGGCCATGGCGATTGGCGCTGGGGGGTGGCGGGGGAGTGGCGACGGCGCGCCGACCACTACGTCAGCACCGAGACCTCGGGCTCGCCCGAGTCCGGGACCCGCGACCTGCGCTTCGACGGCACCGGCATCGGCGGGGGAGTCGGCTTCACCTGGAAGCACCAGCCCGAGGCCAAGTGGGGATGGCGTGTCGGGGGCGCCCTGCATGTTTCGCCCGCGCTCGATGTGACCGGCGAGTCGGTGAACACGCTGCTCACGGGCGACACGACCATCGTGGTGGCGGCGACGCGCGAGGGGTTGTGGGACGGTGGTCTGAGTGCGCGCCTGACCTTGAGTCCGGAGACCAGCGTGTTCGCC